>DATFHI010000033.1:0-4291 GCA_035248525.1 Fimbriimonadaceae bacterium
CGGCCAAACCGGATCCCGCCAAGGCCGAGGAAAAGAAGGAGGAGCCAAAGAAGAAGTCCGACCACAAACCGGGCGATGTGTATGTTCTTCGCAAGCTGGCGACCGGTCAAGAAGAACGCATTGAAAACGTCGCCACCACCCGCTGGAGTAAGGACGGAAAGGTTTTGGTGTACGTTCTGAGCACCAAGGATGGAGCGGACGACGGCATCGTCTACTACGATCTGCCAAGCGGCAAGAAAACAACGGTTGTCAAGGGTCTTGGCAAGTATCCGAAAGTCGTACTCCACGACGAAACCAAGCGAGTTGCCTTCGTCACCGACAAAGACGACTATGCTGCCAAGAAGCCTTCCCTGACTCTCTACGTGTTCGACCCGAAGGATAGCAAGACGCGAATGCTCGCGAAAGACGGCACCGCCGGCATTCCTTCAGGTTGGGTGATTAGTGACCGAGGAAGTCTCTCCTTCACCGAAAAGGGTGGACGAGTTATCTTCGCCACCGTTCCGAAAGCGGTCGAGGAAAAGAAAGACGACACGCCGGAGGATGAGAAGGTTAGCGTCGACATCTGGAACTGGAAGGATGAGCAACTCCAGCCACAACAGTTGTTGATGGCAAGTTCGGTTGCCAATCGAACGTACGACGCGATCGCATTTTTGGACTCTGGCCGCATTCTGCAACTGGAGGATATCGATTCGCCAGGAGTCACTGTCGCAGAGCAGGGCGACGGCGACTATGCGCTTGCGCGGGTAGATAAGCCGTACCGAAATGCGCAGTCCTGGGGCGATGACTTTACCGACTACTATCTGATCGACCTTAAGAATGGCAACCGTAAGAAGGTGTTCCAGAAATCCGAGACCAACTTCAATCTGTCCCCAAGTGGTCGCTATTTGGCGGGTTACGATGAGACTGCACGTCAATGGCTCACGTACGACATCCGAAGCGGCAAGCTCGTTGAAGCATCCAAGGGGATTCCTTATCCCACCTGGAACGAGCTGAATGACGTCCCCGCTCGAGCTGGAGCTTACGGCGCCGCCGGTTGGGCCAAGGACGATGAACTTCTCTTCGCCTACGACAAGTACGACATGTGGGCGCTCGACCCGACCGGCAAGAAGGCGCCCGTCAATGTCACCAATGAGTACGGCCGGAAGACGGGTACCGAGTTGCGTCGACAGTCGATCGACCCGGATGAGAAGTTCATCGACATCCACAAGGCTTACCTGTTCCAGGGCCTGAATGAGAAAACCAAGGCAACCGGCTATTTCCTCGACAGCGGAGATACCTATCCCGAGCGACTCATCTATTTGGACAAGAAGGTTGCGCTGCTGGATCAGGCGGACAAGAATCCGCGAATCGTCTTCACCCAGCAGACTTTCACCGAGTACCCCGACGTTTGGGTTTCGGACGATCTGAAGTTTGGCAACCCACGCCGGATGAGCGACGCCAATCCCCAGATGAAGGATTACTCATGGGGGACCGAAGAGCTGGTGCAATACACCTCGTTGGATGGAATTCCCCTCCAAGGGATGCTCTTCAAGCCAGACAATATGGTTCCTGGCAAAAAGTATCCGATGATCGCCTACTTCTATGAGCGCGATTCGGATACATTCCACGCCTTCCGAAGCCCAGCGCCGAGCGCGAGCACAATCAACATCTCCATGTATGTCAGCAATGGATATGTTGTATTTGTGCCGGACATCCCTTACAAGATCGGTTACCCTGGGGAAAGCGCAATAAACGCCATCGTTCCGGGCTGCCAAGAAGTCATCCGGAAAGGCTTTGTGGATCCGGCCAAAGTGGGTATTCAAGGCCAGAGTTGGGGCGGCTATCAAGTCGCCTACATGGTGACGGAAACCAACATGTTTGCCGCGGCCTGCGCCGGCGCGCCGGTAAGCAACATGTTCAGCGCTTACGGCGGAATCCGATGGGGCAGCGGACTCGTTCGCCAGTTCCAGTACGAAAAGGGACAGAGCCGCATCGACGGTACGCCGTGGAACTCCTTCCAGCGATACCTGGAGAATTCACCGGTGTTCTTCGCGGACAAGGTCAAGACTCCGCTCCTGATCATGCACAACGACAAGGACGGGGCGGTGCCCTGGTGGCAGAGTATCGAGTACTTCACCGCGTTGCGCCGCCTTCAGAAACCGGTTTGGATGGCGGTTTATAACGGTGAAGATCACAATCTGGTCCAACGCAAAAATCGGAAGGATTGGTCGATCCGAATGCAACAATTCTTCGACCACTTCCTGAAAGGCGAGCCAATGCCGGCTTGGATGGCGACCGGTGTGCCAGCAACCCAAAAAGGAAAGACCTACGGGTTTGAAATACCCGGAGAAAAGAAGTCCGGCGGTTAAGTCCGCCGGACTCGGTCGTTATCCAGCTTGGTTGGAATTAGGCGATTCATTCTGATTTGAATCGCCTTTGGATCCTTGGGGCAAGTTGGGTTTGCCTTCGCTCGGTCTGACCCGAACTTGGATCGACTTTGGTCTCGCCTCTTCCATTCTGGGAATGGAGATGGTAACGAATCCGTTATGGAATTCCGCGTCGATCTTGCTCAAATCGAGATTGTCTGGCAATCGAATCGAGCGGGCGAATGAACCGTAGGAGACTTCTCGGCGATAAACCTTTACGTCCTCCTTGTCCTCCCAATCCGATTTGACCTCTCCCCGCAGCGTCAGGACGTTGTTCTCCACCTGGACTTCCAGGTTTTCGGGGTCTACCCCCGGAACGGATGCGCGAATCATCAATTTGCCATCCCGATCGTAAACGTCGATGGGGAGGGCCGAAGACGTCGGAAAAGCCACGGGATTTCTTCCAAAGAAGCGCTCGAACATCTCGTCCATTGCGCGAATCTCAGGCATGTGGTTTCCGCTTAGCAATGTGCTCATTTACTCCTCCTAAATTGAATGTTTGCAATTACTTAAACGAGAGTTTGAGTCTTTGCGGGGGAGGAAAATTTGTCGCGTTTTGAGGGTCGGCTGAAGATGAACCAGGCGCCAAAAAGGGCCAGGCCGGCAACGAGCAATTGAACCCAAACTTTGTGAATTACGAACAGGGAGGCCCCGGAAAAAATGAGCAGCGAGGTAATTGAAATGACCTTCACCCGGGGGCTGATGCATCGCGTTTCTTCCCATTCGCGCAGGGTCGGTCCGAATAGGCGGTTGTTCAACAGCCAGAGCTCGAATCGAGGCGAAGACTTTTTGAACGCCCAGACCGCGCCGATAAAAAAGACGGTCGAAGGAAGACCCGGTATCAGCAGCCCTACGTAGCCAACACCCACCAAGGCGAAACCTAGGACAAGCAAAACCATGCGGATTGCCCACGATTTGGAAATCGCCTCATTCAGGGTCGAGGGACGTACTGCCACCTGTTCAGTATCGCGCGTCCATTAATGCGGATGGTTTGCGAGATTGACGAACCCTTTATCCGCCTGACTTAATCGAGTTAGCTGTTCGGTTCGGGTACGGCCTTATTACTTGCTTCTTTGGCCGCACGCCGTTTCTCTTTGATCGCCTCAAAGATAATCATGGGTACGGTCATGAGGACAATTCCCAGGATAACGAACTCAAGGTTATTGCGGACCCAATCCACCTGACCCAGGAAGTGACCGGCGGCAACGAGGGACCACACCCAAATGGCGCCACCGACGACGCTAACCACAAGAAACTTCGGGTATTTCATTCGCCCCATACCGGCAACGAAAGGCGCAAACGTCCGAACAATTGCGACCCACCTCGCCAGGATCAGGGTTTTGGAGCCGTATCGCTCAAAGTACTTTTCCGTCTTCTCCAAATGACTCTTTTTGAAGAGCTTGGACTCCTCTTTACTAAATAGCCGAACTCCGAAGAGGCGGCCGACCCAGTAATTCACATTGTCCCCGGCAACCGCCGCGGCGTGTAGACAGAGACCGAGTAGAACAAAGTTGAGCCCGCCCTCCTCCGTGGTGAATATTCCGGCGGCGAAAAGGAGCGAGTCTCCCGGTAAAAACGGGGTGACCACAAAGCCGGTCTCCGCAAAGATGATTCCGGACAGGATGCCGTAGACCCATTGTCCGTGTTCGATGATCAAGTCTTGTAAGTGCTTGTCGATGTGGAGAATGAAGTCGATCAGGGCCAGCCTCGTAACTTGGGAGTCCTAACACTATAACAGCTTCCGCCGTTCCAAATAGGACTGCGCTTCGGCCCTAAGAGCTAGCTTGCTCCGCCGATCGCTCAAGCCGCGGCAATGCCAATCTAGAAGGACACAAGCAACGATAACGGAGGTGAATCCCGCAATGATGTTCAAAGCTTCCATGTCT
>DATFHI010000034.1:0-6862 GCA_035248525.1 Fimbriimonadaceae bacterium
AATCGCGGTCTGGGAGATCGTCCGAGAATTCCGGAAGCTTGGTTCAGTTGAACGTCTAACTGAAGCGTTTCCGGCGCTGCCGAAATCCGAACTCGCGGCCGCTCTCATCTACGCGGAAAAAAATCCTGCAGAAATCGAAAACCAGATCAGCCGATACGAAGAAGTTCTGGAGAAGAGGCGATCGGAATACCCCTTTATGCAGTAGTCACCAACCGACTTCGAAACCTGGCGCTGGTTGGTCGACTTGCTGAGCAGGGTTGAAGCCGTAAATCCTCAGCGGCTTAGTGACGCGGACAATGCAGACGCTTCGGATCGAGTCGATGCTTGAAACCTGGTCGCCGAGTCCGCATGTACCGACTTGGCTCGACCAGAACCGCACAGCTTTCCGACCGCGCCTATCCAGGCACCACCCGAGAAATACCGCCGAGTGGCCATTCCCGCTCTTCCAGGAAATGTTGATAAAGTCCCCGGATTTCGCCTGCTGCGGCTTGACCACCGAACCCATCTTGCTGTACTGAACCAAAGCAAAGTGATTTCCGAATCCATCCGCATTCCAATGTCCCCAAAACTTGACGTGGTCTTCTCTCCGACGCCCGGACGACTCTTGCATTCGCAGCGCTTCAAATCGTTCGTCAGAAAGTCGGAGTGGAACGGTTTCAGGAAGTCGGTTCCAATCACCCGTCGCGGAACGCCCCTGCGGCATCCAAAGGTTCAACGCCTCGATAAATGCGCCATAGGACGCTCCGGTGCAGAAGCTGGAAGTCCGGGGCGGATCGAGCAAGGGCCGACCTTCCAGCCGCAGGGTGTAGCCAATCGGGGACTCGGGTGGATTCGCCTTTACACCGATGAAGTATCCACCGCCCAACATGGCGTGGGATTGAACTTCGTCGACTCCGCGAAGAACCAAACGGTTGAATTCCGGAACTCCATTGGAAAACAGAGCGGCGTGATGGGTGTGCTGGGCCGGTAAGTCCAGATAACTTGGCGGAAGGGTTGGCCAAGAGACGCTTGCCAAGATCAAAACTCCCAGCATCGAACTCATTATGCGCCGCGACTCCCCTGAAGGATTTCAAAGCAGACAATTGCGGCGGCCACATGCACATTTAGCGAACGACCCTTCCCCGACATCGGTATGAACACCGCGGCGTCGCAATGCTTAAGCACCTGCTGATACACCCCGATTTGCTCGTTGCCCAGAACCAAGCACACCTTTTCCGGATAGGCAAACTCGCGGTAATGCTGGGCGCCATCGGCAACTTCTACCGCCAGTAGAGAATAACCTTCGCTTTTTACAGTCAGCGCAGCTTCTTCATGGCTTGCAATTTGCCTCGACTCCACTCGACGATGAGATCCCATAGAGGTCACGGCAACTTGCGGGTGGGTCGCTGCCGCAGTCTTGCCGGTCAAAATCAATTCCGCGGCACCGCAGGCGTCCGCAACTCGGAACATGCCCCCAACGTTGTACGGGTCACTCCAATCCTGAAGCATCACTGCCAATTCGACGTTATTCCAGTCGGCTCGTGCTTCCCGCATAACTTGGCGGATCGCGGTCTTTTTCCGAAGTTGACGCATCTGCCTCAGACGGCAGCGCGGCTGCCGGCGAATTCCCGAATCGCTTCCGCGGCAAAGCGAACTTGCTCTTCGCTTAAGTGCGGATGAATCGGCAAATTCAAAATCTCTCGAGCCGCTCGTTCCGTTTCTGGCAAGGAACCTTCTCCGTTTCCAAACTCCTTGTACGGTTCATGGAAGTGCAGCGGGACCGGATAGTAAATCATGGAATCCACATCCCGCTCCTTTAAGAATGCCTGCAGTTCGTCCCGCCGGTTAGAGCGGATGCTGAATTGGTGCCAAGTATTATTGTTGCCCGGTTGAGTTTCAGGCAGTTGAATGTCGGTGCTCTGAAGCGTTTCGAGATAAATTTTCGCCAGCTTTGCCCGCCTTTCATTCCAACCGGTCAGGGCACGCAGCTTCACCCGCATAAAAGCGGCATTCAACTCCGACAATCGGCTGGTGTAACCGACGTGATCGTAGTAGTAGCGCTCGCGACCCATTCCATGAATCCGTAATGATCGGCTTATTTCTGCAATCTCGTCGTCGTTGGTGAGGATAAGACCGCCATCGCCGCAAGCCCCCAGGTTCTTTGTCACATAGAAGCTAAATGCGGCGGCCGCGCCAAAGTTGCCCGCCGGCTTACCCTCAAAGGTGCAATCAAACGCCTGGGCTGCATCCTCGATCACGGTCAATTTCCGCTGATTCGCGAGTTCCGTAATGCGCTCGACATTCGCCAATTGACCGAAGAGATGGATCGGCATGATCGCTTTGGTCCGCGGGGTGATAGCCCGTTCGATCAGGGCGGGATCGATGCAATAGGTGATCGGATCGATGTCGACAAACACCGGAGTCGCGCCTGTCTGAACGATCGTTTCGGTGGAAGCTACAAAGGTAAATGCGGTGGTGATGACCTCGTCGCGCGGACCGATTCCACAGGAGTCCATGATGATTCGAAGCGCGTCTGTCCCGGAATTAACCGCGATTCCATGCTTCACTCGATGCCGTTGCGCACACTCTTCCTCGAAAGCTTTATGATTAGGCCCCATGATATAGGCGCCACCCGAGACCACATCGTGAACGGCCTTATCCATTTCGCCTTGCAGTTCGTCGTACTGGGCCTTGATATCGTAAAAGGGAACTCTCATTACCGGATTGCCTATTGTGGCTTATCTGGAATTAGACGGTAAGGTGGTGTACGTGGTGCCGCTGCTTCCCGTTGTCCTTGCCAGCGCGTCCCCCCGCCGCCAAGAGCTCTTGCGGCAATTGGTTTCAACTTTTGAGGTTATTCCCGCAGATGTCGATGAGGAATCGATGACCGTCGACGACCCATGGGAAACGGCGACGCGACTTGCACTTGCCAAGGCCCAATCAGTGGCCGCTGCAAGACCCGACGCTCTTATCATCGGCAGCGACACAGTAGTTGCAATTGAAGAGGCAACTGGATTTCGGCAGTTGGCCAAGCCCTCAGACTGCGAAGACGCAGCTGACATGCTAAATGCCCTTTCTGGTCGCTCTCACTTCGTTGTCACGGGCATTGCTTTAATCCTTGGCCAGAAAACCAAAGTCGAGTCGGACACTACCAAGGTCCAATTCCGGCCTTTATCCCAAGGTGAGATTTCGGAATACGTCGCCAATGGTGAACCGATGGATAAGGCCGGCGCCTATGCTATTCAGGGTGGCGCGGCAGGATTCGTGGAGTCGGTGGATGGCTCTACCAGCAACGTGATTGGCCTGCCGCTAGTGCTACTGGAAAGGATGCTAACGGAGTTTTGGGCTTAAACCCGGCGGATCGTATCCAGCATCTCTTCACTCCGAGCCAGCGCCTGACGGGCATCTTGCTCCTTACCCGCCTTCGCGTATAGCTCGATCACCAACTGCCAAGCATTGCGGACATGGTGGGGACGCGCTACCAAGAACATCTGCCCTGGCTCAGTTTTGGGATCGACCACCGTGTCCATATGCTTCTTGATCGCCGACTCCAGGAGTTCGGCCAATTCCACGTCGTGACCCTTGCCACGAGCGGCCGGCACAATCTCCAAGAGCACAGCTGGGAGAATGGGAGCAGACCCCGTGGGCGGCGCATTCAGCGTCCGGCGCGCGGTGGTAATGGCAAGGGGCACTTCGCCAAGTTTGGCCTCGGCATGAGCCAATCGCAATAGGTCGTTCACGCGGCGATCCTCATTCTTGGTCTTGATCGCGTGATCCACCGCAACCAGAAGGACCGCTTTCGCCTCTTTCCAATGTTGGGCAGTCCGAAAAACGTCGCCATATTCCCATGCTCTCGCCGGCTCGATGCGATCCATGGGAAGATCCTTAATGAGCTCTTTGGCTTTCTTGGCGATCAGCGCCTGAAACTCGGCATCCGTTAGTTCGCCCTGCCGAACGCGCTGCATGAGCATGTCCGACGTGCCGTTCAATTGACTCCGGATGACATCCGGAGCGAGAAGTCCGGCGGTTTTGACATCGTTCGGATCTTCGGGCGTGCCCAGTTGACATCCCCAGGCAACCAGAATCAATAGCAAAACCGCGCAACGACGCACGATCTTTCTACTCGGCGATTTGGTAGCGCATCTCAGGAAATAGGGCATCGCGGTAAATTTCACTTCCGCAGAACGTCAGCATGGTCTTTCCTTTCAGAGACATGCCGTGGAACGGGCTGTTTTTGGACTTGCTAAATGTCTTGTATCGGTCGAACGTCCAAGCGCACTCGGGATCGATTACGGTGATTTGAGCGACCGGAGTTTCCCCGGGCTTCAGAGTTCCCGCTTCGAGCCTGAGTATCTCGGCTGGTTTGGTGCTCAATTTACGAATGGTTTCAAGTGGCGAGAGTACACCCTTGTGGGTGAGCATGGTCAACGTGACTCCAACCGTCGACTCCAGACCCGCATGTCCGAATGGCGCTTCTTCGAAGGGGACTTCGACCTCATGAGAAGCGTGCGGAGAATGGTCGCTGCTGATGCAGTCGATTGTGCCGTCATTCAAACCCTGGAGAATGATGTCGATATCCAGCTGAGTTCGAAGTGGCGGGGTGATCTTGAAGTGGGTTCTAAATTCCCCAACCGCCTCGTCAGTGAAGGTGAAGTGCATCGGGCAGATTTCGCACGTCACCGGCGCACCCAAGTATTTGGCCTGTCGAATCATCTCGACCGCGCCCCAAGTGCTCACCCGCATCACATGGAGCTGGCAATTGGTATGCAAGCTAAGTAAGCAGTTCCGCATCACCATGATCTCTTCTGCCGATCGGGGCATGCCCTTCAAGCCGAGCATCGCACTCATCGCGCCATCGTTCATGCTGGCGCCCTTGGTCAAGCTCAAGTCTTCGCAATGGGCCATGATCGGCAGGTCCAGCTGAACGCAAAACTCCATCGCCTGCTGCATCATCGCGGAGTTCTGAAGGGGGTAGCCCTCATCGCTTGCGGCAACGATTCCCGCTCGCTTTAAGGCGTTCAGGTCGGTGAGCTGCTCGCCCTCCATGTTCACGGTAAGAGCCCCCACGGGAGCTACAAACACGCCACCGGATTCCGGTGAAGCCGACTTGTCCAAGATGTAGTCGATAATCGCGGGGTTGTCCAGCGCAGGCTCGGTGTTCGGCATGCAACAGACGGTGGTGAAGCCACCGGCAGCCGCAGCTTGAGTCCCGCTAATGATAGTCTCTTTATGCTGCTGGCCAGGCTCCCGGAGATGCACATGGGGATCCACCAGGCCAGGGCAAATCCACATCCCCGTGCAGTCGTAGATCTCGTCGATATGCGACTCGTCGACCTTCTCGCCAAACTCGGCGATCTGAGCATCCTCGATCACCAGGTTGCCGACAAAGTCCAGATCTTGCGACGGGTCCAGAATGCGGCCATTCCTCAGGAGCGTCTTCACTTCTTCTTGCCTCCCACCGCCGCGCGCTTACCCTTATCCGATTTGGACTTTCCCATCGATGAATCCGCTGATTTCGGTGGCGATTCAACCTTCGGCTTAGCGTCACTTGTGAAGACCCAATGGAGCGCCGCCATCCGGACGAAAATCCCGTTTTCAATTTGATCCGTGATCACCGAGCGATCGCCGTCCGCCGCCAAGTCATCTACCTCGACTCCACGGTTGATGGGCCCGGGGTGCATGACAATGCAGTCTCGATTCACCCACTTAAGGCTGTCGCGATTGATCTGATACATGTTTGCGTATTCAGTGATCGAGCTCAACATTCCGTCGTGCATCCGTTCCCGTTGCAGCCGTAAACAGATAATAACGTCCGCTCCTTCGATGCCTTCCCGCAAGTTGTAATGCACTTCGCCGGGAAGCATTTGCATATGAGAAGGCATCAAGGTTCGCGGTCCTACAAACCGGACTTCCGCCCCCATCTTCGATAGCAGCCAGGCGTTGGACCGGGCCACTCGGGAGTGCTCGACGTCGCCAACGATGGCAACTTGCAGACCCTTGAAATCCCCTTTTCGCTCCATGATTGTGAGCGCGTCGCCGAGGGCTTGGGTTGGGTGCTCATGTTGCCCGTCTCCGGCATTGAGTACCGGTCCGCCAAAGTATCGAGCGGCAAGAGCGGCTGATCCGGACATTCGATGCCGAATCACCAACCCTTCTAGTCGCTCGTACCTGAGCGTCAAGATCGTGTCTTTGAACGTCTCTCCTTTGGCCATCGATGAGCCTCCAGAAGCAAAATTGGCAGTCTTCATTCTTAGGTAGTGAGCCGCCTGTTCGAAGGAAACGCGAGTTCGCGTGGAGTTCTCAAAGAACAGCATCCCGACCACACGATTGGCGAGGTTGTGAACATCGCGCCCTTCCAGGGTTCTTTGCTTGAAGTCTGCGGACAGCTTGAGCAGTTCTTGGATGTCCTCGGGGGACAAGTTTCGAATTCCTAGTAAGTTACGTGCCATCCCTAAACTGCTCCGGCGACGCCCCGCTCTAACACGACTGCGTCTTCTCCATCGAACTCATGCACTTTTACCACGACGTGATCCTCTTTCTCCGTGCTGACGGCCTTTCCACAATAATCCGCCTTGATCGGCAGCTCACGGTGGCCACGGTCGATCAGCACGGCAAGTTGAACGTTTTGGGGCCGCCCGAACTGCATAAGCGCATCTAACGCAGCGCGGATGGTCCTCCCGGTGAAAATGACCTCATCCACGAGGACCACCCGTTTGCCGGAAATCTGAAAAGGAATCTCGGTTTCGTCGGTTTCAGTTGCTTTCCTGTCGTCGCGGTGACCGCCGATGTCCAGCTTTCCGCAAGGAACCGTGGTTCCTTCAATTTGGGTCATCAGGAAAGCAAGGCGCTTGGCAACCGGCCAGCCCCGTCGAAGCACTCCCAC
>DATFHI010000035.1:0-5815 GCA_035248525.1 Fimbriimonadaceae bacterium
TCATCTTCTTCATCACGTTGTTCAGGTTGTTCGAAACCGTTGAGAGATGGACATCCAGCGTGGAGGTCAAAGTGTCGCGATTGATGTCAGCAAGTTCTGTCAGACGAAGCGTATGGTCGTACACATCTTGGAAGTCGGCCCGAGAATCCGCCGGTATCAGGGTTACGTCCCGGCGAAGCAATCCGTTCATGATGTCTCGCATCGGCGTCACATGGCGCCTCAACATATTGAGCCTTCGCTTCAGGTTCAGGAGAACCTGCAGTTGACTGTTGTCGCCCTGGGAAATGCTGTCGATTAAATCGTCGACTTCATCCTCGATCTTTTCGGCGACCAGGTAGTACTCGTCCACTACCGAGTCAATCACCGCGTGCAGGAGATCCACTGGACGCTTGCCGACGTGAACCGGGTTCTTTTGCCAACGTTCGATCCAAGAATCCACCAACGGTATCTCGCGCGGGGCCACCGTGACCAATGCGCTACTGGTCAAGAAAAAGCCGATTTCCGTGTAGTTTTCATGTGCATTCTCGGAATACACCTGAGACGCCGACAGGAATAGGTGATCGTCGTATTGGTGGAGGGTGGGACGTTCGATATCGCTCAACGAATCTTCGACGGCAAGTTCATGAAAGCCAAGGGCGTCCTCCAGGAATTCGGATACGGCATTTCGGTCTTGGTAAACGATGTGGAGCCACGCCACGCGGTTTGGCTGTTTAAAGCTCTCGATCGCCTGCGATTCATCCACCGACTGCATGCAAATCCCACTGTCGAGGGCACAGACGCGGATGTTGAAAGGACGATCCACGTGGGTTATTATGCAGGTCGGGCACAACTCCCCCATTGGGTTGCGTATTGATTTGTAGTTTGAATCGGTTGATCTGGGTCGCGTTAATACTGGGCGCGATGGCAAAGTTTGCCGTCGCGTCTGAAATTTTATGGGTGGACAGCTACTCGACGGCGCTGTCCAAAGCGCGTTCGAGCAACCGGCTCATGATGATTTTCATCTACTCGGACTGGTGCCCCTACTGTCGTCAACTGAACAAAGTCACCTATCCCGACCCGACCGTGGTGGCCAAATCACGACAAGTTGTGCCGTTCAAGATAAACGCGGACCTCAAGCAGAACAAGCCGTTCGCCAAGAAATTTGGATTGCTGGGTTTCCCCACCATTTTGTTCGTGGACGGTCGCGAGCAGATTCAAGGGAAGATTCCGGGGTATGAGGGCCCGCAGGCGTTTGCCGCGGACATCGACCGGTTTGTTGGCGGATACAAATCCGCACCCGCAATGAAGGCCACGTTAGGCAAGAACCCAAGAGATGGCGAAGCCAACGGCTGGATGGCAGCGCTTTCCGCATGGCGCGGAGATGTGAATGGCGCGGAACATCATCTGGAAATCGCCAAGAAGTCGACTTACCGGGGAATTTGGTATCCCCGCGCTTTGTGTGCGATCGGCGACATCCATCAAATCGGTAATCGCATCGATCGGGCGATTCCTCTCTTCCGGGAGGCAGCGAGAACCGCGCGTGATCCATACGACATGGGCTACGCGAAAATCTCGATCATGTTTTGCTACAGCATGAAAAACGAAAAGGATCTCATGTTGGCGATGGCCCGCGAAATTTTGGCGACGCCCGGCATGATGGAGGAGTATAAAGAAACGGCCCGCCAAATGCTGAGAAAGGCGAGCCTTCCTTAGTATCGCAATTTAATTCACGTGACCTTTGGCAAAGCTTGGCTTTTCAAGCTGTCATACTCAGCCCAGTCCCACGACGGGACATTTTTTATGCAACCCCCCTTAGAACATACAAACGATTTTGCCTGCCTGAACCTGTCCCCTGAAATTAACCGCCAATTGGACAAGCTCGGCTTCACGATTCCGACTCCAATTCAAATGGAGGCAATCCCTCACATCCAGGCTGGCCGCGATCTCATCGGTATCGCCCAGACCGGAACCGGAAAGACCCTAGCCTTTGGACTGCCGATGATGCAGAAGCTGCTCGGCAGCGACGAAGTTGGTCTGATCCTTGCGCCAACCCGTGAGCTCGCCTTGCAAGTCGACGAAGAGATCAAAAAGGTCGGTGGACCCCTTGGACTGCGTTCGACCGTACTAATCGGCGGCGCCCCGATGAATCGCCAAGTTGGCGATCTCCGGCGCAAGCCAAACATCATCGTCGCCACGCCTGGCCGACTGAAAGATCACCTTTATCAGCGCACCACCAACCTCAAGCGAGTTTCGTTTGTGGTGCTGGACGAGGCTGATCGCATGCTGGACATGGGCTTTGCCCCCGCCGTCAAGCAGATCATGGATCAGGTGCCGAGCGTGCGCCAAACCATGCTGTTTTCCGCGACCATGGCTAAAGAAGTCGTCGAACTCGCCTCGCAGTATCTGAACGAGCCGGTGAGGGTCGAGGTCACTCCGCAAGGTACTCCGTCCGATCTCGTCGAGCAAGAACTGCATGTGGTGGAGCGTGACCGCAAGCCCGACCTCCTCGGCTCCGTATTGTACGAAAGCACCGGTACCGTGTTGGTCTTCTCTCGAACGAGACACGGCGCGAGAAAGGTAGCAAGGAATGTGCGAGATCTTGGAATTTCCGCCGCAGAATTGCACTCCGACCGAACGCTTGCACAGCGAAAGGCGGCATTGGCTGGGTTCAAATCTGGCGAATTCCGAGTGCTGGTTGCAACCGATATCGCCGCGCGCGGTATCGACGTCAAGGAGATCGGAACGGTCATCAACTACGATCTGCCCGACTGCATCGAGGACTACGTTCATCGAATCGGTCGGACTGGACGGGCGGGTGCGTCTGGACGAGCCGTCAGCTTCGCTCAACCGGAGCAGCACCGCGACGTACGTGCGATTGAAAAATTGATTGGCCGAGAGCTCGTTGTATTGAGTGGGGATTTGCCGGCGACGCCGATTAAAGTAGCCAAGTCCGGACAAAATCACCGACCGCGGAAGGCCGATCAACAAAAACGGCCGCGGGCCCCCATCAGTATGGAGAAGGCTCCAGTTGTCGAGGAAGCAACTCCGGTAAGGACTTCCCGTCCGAAGCCGGTTGGCACTCCCAAGCAATTTCAAAAGCGGGACTTTAAGCCGCGCTGGAAGTCGAATTACTCGAAGGATGCGGCTCCTCGCCAGGATTCGAGACCGCCTCAGGGAGAAAGAACATTTGAGGAGCGACCCCGATGGGAAAAGCGTGATTCATCAGCGGCGAAGCCAGAAAGGACATTTAAAGAGCGTCCTCGATGGGAAAGTCGCGATTCATCCGCGCCGAAGACGTGGAAGCCACGTGAAGATTCTAAACCGGGATCAGAAAAGCGGGCGCCAAGCTCCCGGCCTTGGTCGGGTGGACCGCCCAAGAAGTACCAGTCGAATCCAACCGGAAAGAAGTCTTTCGAATCCGGAAATGGTCCGAAGGCGCATCGCCCGGGAATAGGAAGGGACTTTGATGCGAAGTCTGACCGCCCGACTTTTGGCCGGCCTGCCCACAAACCAAACGCTTCGCGTCCTCAGGGTCCGCGACCTTATAAGAACAACGGCCGACGCTCTAACGGGCGCTAAGCTGGTCATACAAGGCGGGCGTAAATCTGGCCAGGCTCCTAGTTACCCGATTATTGCCAGCCACTCACCTGCCAATATCGCAAAATCTTACGCGCTATCTACCGCACGCGCTGCATTCGCTTGTTCCGGCGACGATCTTGGCCCAAACGTCCGTCGCTGGTTCCAAGCAACCGACGAAGATCGTTGATCTCGTCGCGAACTTGGGCGGCCTTCTCAAATTCCATCGCCTTGGCGAGGTCCTTCATCTCTTTTTCCAGGGATGCAACCAAAATCGGGATGTCCTCCACGCGTATTGCTCCGCCGTCGGCGCCTACCTTTTGCAAAGTCTCCGCGCTGTATTGCGAAACAACTTCGGCAACGGCGTCATAGGCTCGCACTGTCTCATGAACCTTTTTATTCACCGTAGATGGGGAAGTGCCGTGCTCTTCGTTGTATCGGGACTGAATCATGCGACGGCGGTCCGTTTCGTCGATCGCGCGGCGCATGGAACCGGTGATGTTGTCGGCGTACATGATTACTCGGCCATTTACATTTCGTGCTGCCCGACCGATCGTTTGAACCATCGACGTTTCTGATCTTAGAAAGCCTTCTTTGTCCGCGTCCAAAATTGCCACCAACGTCACCTCGGGCAAGTCCAAACCTTCGCGGAGCAGGTTCACGCCAACGACGACGTCGTAAACTCCAAGCCTCAAATCCCGTAGAATTTCGGGCCGGTCAAGCGAGTGGACGTTTGAGTGGATGTATTGAACTTTGATGTTCAAATCTTGGAGATAGCCGGTCAAGTCCTCGGCCATCTTTTTGGTTAGCGTTGTGACTAAAGTGCGTTGGCCAAGCGCCACACGACGTTGGATCTCGTTAATTAAGTCGTCGATCTGTCCTTTGGTCGGGCGGACATCGATCTCCGGATCGACAATGTACGTCGGCCGAATGATCTGTTCCACGACCTGGCTCTGGACTTCATTTTCAAATGGGCCGGGAGTTGCGCTCACAAACACCACTTGCGGCACGCGCTCGAGAAACTCATCGAATTTCAGCGGCCGGTTGTCCAGCGCAGAGGGAAGTCGGAACCCATAGTCCACCAAGACGGACTTGCGTTGCTTGTCCCCGTTGTACATGGCACGGACTTGGGGCAGCGTCACGTGGCTCTCGTCGACAAAAACAATGGCATCCGATGGAAGAAAGTCCAGAAGAGTATAGGGTGCGGTTCCCGGCGATCGGCCATCGAAATATCGCGAGTAGTTTTCGATGCCATTGCAGTAGCCCACTTCACGCATCATCTCAACGTCGAAGTCCACTCGCTGTCGCAATCGTTGTGCCTCGAGCAGCTTGCCCTGCGATACGAATAGCTCGCACTGCGCCTCTTTCTCGGCTTCAATCTGTTCGATTACGTCATCCATGCGCTCTAGCGGGGTGACGTAATGGGTCGCGGGGAAGACCGAAACCTTGGTTGGTTCATCCAAGACCTCCTGCGTGAGCGGATCGAATAGCCGAATTCGCTCCACATTGTCGCCAAAGAACTCTATGCGGGTTACAACCTCTTCATCCTTCGGTTGAATCTCTAATGTGTCGCCCCGGACTCGGAATGTCCCTCGTTCCAGGACCGTGTTGTTACGGTTGAACTGCATTGCCACCAGCTTCTGCAACACTTCATCCATATCGAAGGTAGTGCCGGTTTCGAACGTAACCACAGCCTCGGCGTATTCGCTTGGGGAACCTAAACCGTAAATGCACGAGACCGAGGCGACGACGATGACATCGCGCCGTTCGAGAAGGGCGTGCGTGGCGGCATGGCGGAGCCTCTCGATCTCGTCGTTGACGCTGGAGTCTTTCTCGATGTAGAGGTCTTGGCTGGGTACGTACGCTTCCGGCTGGTAGTAATCGTAATAGCTGATGAAGTACTGAACCGAGTTCTCGGGGAAGAAGGAACGGAACTCCTGACACAGCTGAGCCGCCAGAGTCTTGTTGTGAGCGAGCACCAATGCCGGCCGCTGAGTCCTCTCGATGACCGACGCCATGGTGAAGGTCTTTCCAGTGCCGGTGGCGCCGAGCAGAGTTTGGAAGCGGTAACCGGATTCAAGCCCGTCGATCAGCCCAGCAATCGCGGTTCCCTGGTCGCCTTTCGGCTCGAAATCGCCCGAAAGCTTCAACGGGTTTTCGTACGAGACGATAGACATGTATCTACACTTTACTCGCAGTTCGGCAGGTTAGTTTCAATCTGAGCGGGATGCGATTCCGATTCTCAACTGGTATTTCTGCC
>DATFHI010000036.1:0-9962 GCA_035248525.1 Fimbriimonadaceae bacterium
CGATTTCGTGGCGTTGCCAGTTTGGCGACTGATACCAAACGTTCCCGGCCAGGATGTCCAGTCGGCCATCGCGGTCGACATCGGCCACCGCTACACCTTCGGCGACAAAGCGGGTATCCAGAATTGTCTTTCGGAAATGGATATCGATAGGGATGCCGCTTTGACTGATCAGGGCTGCCAGAACAGAAAGCACCATTACTATTTGGACTGCGGACCACTCTGTTTAGTAGCTGGGTCAGGTTCTTCCTCGTCTTCAATGCCCGGCGACACCGGAGGAGGCTTCGGGCCGATTACCGCTTTAGAGCCGTTGAAGCGCCGCGCTTTGATGCGCGCGATCTCCTGAATTTTCGAGATCCTTACCTGCTCGGTCAGGTTTGTCCTCAGTTCATTTTCCTTGGCAATTCGCTCGGCGTTGGTGATAATTGCTCGGACCTCTTCCTTCACGGTTTGCTCATTTCGAGTCAGCTGCTCAAGGCGGTTTCGAGCATCGCGCAGCGCATTACGCGTTGCAACGACGCTTTGATCGGGCCACACTTCACCGACATTCACGTCTTCGACGGTAATTCCTCGCTTCTCCAATAGGATGATGAGTTTGGCCTTGATCATATTCGACATCTCGGCTCGCTTCTTAACGAGAACTTCTTCGATATCCAACTTGCCCACTACTTCGTTAGCCACCGCATAAGTTAGCGGGCGGATGTACCCTTCGGAGATCTCCTCGGCCGTTCGCTCACCAAAGTTTTCAAAAACCGTCATTAGGTCGCCACTTTGAACTAACCAACTGACGCTTGTATCGAGATTTACAACCGTGCCTGACCTGGTCAAGGTGTGTACCGTGTCGTTTTTCGTGAAGCTGCTGGTGTAGAGGGATGACGGATAAACGATTAGCCTTTCCCACGGCATGTACAGACTCGTTCTCGGCTGGACAATAGAACTCGCTTCTCCGTGAGCTTCATTGAAGCGAACTCCAACCTCTCCGGCGTTAATGTTATTGCAACGCCCTCCGCTTATGAAGAACCCAAGTACGATTAATGCAAATGTGCCGAAAGCACAAATCCATGCAGCTTTGCCAACTGTCACTATTTACCCTCCTTGCCAAGTGCATTCGGGCTCATATAAAACGAATTTAAGTTGGTGGTGTCGGCAACGATATTCGAACCATCCCAACGCTTCCAGTAAGCAATCTGATTGTCCAGATCCTGAATTGCTTTTGCTTTTGGAGTCATGGAATTCGCAATTATTTGTGCCGCCTTCTGCTCTGCTTCAGCCTTAATAATTGCGATCTCCTTTTCCCGCTTTGCCGATTCAGCGTTATATGAAGCGATTTGCCTCTGAAGGTCGGCGATTTCCAAACTGACCCACTGAGTGCGAAGTTGGTCGTTAGGATAAGCAGTCACAAAGAATGCCTCCTCGACGGTAAATCCAAGTGGCGCCAATGCCTTAGTCAGTTCTTCCTTAAAGATAACGTTGGCTTCATCCCTGCGCTTTCCAGTTAGCTCTTCGAGATTAAATCGCCCACTGACCACGTTCGCAACATTCTTGATCTCACGCCGAATGCGGGTGGATTGAATTTGTTCGGTTGTCTGACGGGCAAAATTATTAAATACTTTCCAAACGTCTTCGCTCTTAACCCTATATAGAACCAACACATCGAATGGAATTGCCGCTTGGCTAGTGGTAATGTCGATCGACTCTCCTGCCTTTATCTCGCCGCTGAAGTCTCGATCCGCGGTGTAGTTTGCGGCGACAATATTTGTCGGCATTTCGATCAAGCTATCAAGTGGCGTCAATGTGTGCCGTCCCGGCTTTAACACTCGGTCCCGTTGCACTCCGCTACCTCGGTTGTAAACTATGGCGACCTTGCCAGTTGGAACCCACTCCCAGAATAGGGCTCTCCAGATTGAAGATCCTACGATCAGTACCAAGAGCACCGTGCCATAAATGACTATAAATCTAGTTCCTTTATCCATTTAAACCCTAGTTATCTTTCAATTCAGCGATCGATGTATCGATTTCTTCCGAAGTTAATTCGTTTACTAAATCTTTTTCATGCAGTGCGTGATCCGGAAAGGCAGTCTTCAGCTTTTCTCGCAATTCTGCATGTTGCTTTTCTCTTCGCTCTTGATTGTGTAAGCTTGCAAATAACCAGCGGAAAAGGAGATATAGAATCCCAAGTATCGCCAAAGATGGCAGCACGATGTAGATTAATAAAGCAATTACCCCCATGGCGTGTTGCACCCCAGCCGGCTTGTGCGCTTAACGGCGGAGAAAAGCATAGCAAGATCTGCGATCACTGTCAAGAAGTACGTTATCACTTTGTGCGGGTTTCGTCTTGCTTCTTCTAAGGGGTCAATTTTTCCGTAAGGCTATTTCTAGATTGCCGATGGAGAATGGTGCGATTGAGCAAAACGTTTCGCGGGGCACCAAGTGCCTGCCTACACGATCCCCCGCACAACTTCTCCGCTGACATCGGTCAAGCGGAAGTCTCGACCCTGGTAACGGTTGGTAAGTCGAGTGTGGTCGATCCCAAGCTGATTTAGTATCGTGGCTTGAAGATCGTTGACGCTTACCGGATCCTTGGTGACGCCATAACAGAATTCATCCGTCTCGCCGTGCACTGTCCCTTTCTGGAATCCACCCCCTGCCAGCCAAACGGAGTAGCAAAGTCCAAAGTGGTCCCGGCCATGCGCATTGGGCTTGGTAACGTCGCCCTGCACAAATACCGTTCGGCCAAATTCACCCGCCCACAGTACAATGGTGTCATCCAGCAAACCGCGCTGTTCGAGATCTTTCACAAGAGCGGCGGAGGGCTGATCGGTGTCGCGGCACTGCTCCGCGAGCTGGGTGGACAAATTTTGGTGCTGATCCCAGCCGGAATGCATCAGTTGGACAAACCGCACACCCCGCTCCACTAGCCTGCGGGCGAGTAGGCAATTGTAAGCGTAGCTTCCCTTCTTATGGACTTGCGGACCGTACATTGCGAGGGTCGCCTCGGTTTCCTTGGACAAGTCGGTCAGCTCCGGAACGCTGGTCTGCATCTTAAATGCAAGCTCGTATTGAGCAATCCGAGACTCGATTTCCGGGTCGCCATATTCGGCATGTCGCTGACGGTCGAGCTCAGCAATATCATCCAAAATCCCTCGGCGTAGCTTCTCCGACATTCCCGGAGGGTTGGCAAGATACAGCACCGGATCGCCCTCGCTCCTGAATCTCACCCCTTGGTACTTGGAGGGCAGAAATCCGCTCCCCCAGTAGTAGTCATAGAACAGTTGGCCGCAGGTCTTCTTCTCGTCGCTGGAAGTCATCACCACGAAGGCCGGCAGATCCTCGGATATGTTGCCCAATCCATAAGCCGCCCAAGCCCCAAAACTCGGCCGACCGGGAATTTGGCTGCCGGTCATGAAGAGCGTGACTCCCGGGGCGTGGTTTACGGCGTCGGTGTGCATCGAGCGGATTAAGGTGATCTCGTCTGCAATTCCGCCGATGTGAGGGATGAGCTCCGACAATTCCATCCCAGATTGTCCGTACTTCTGAAATGGGCGGATTGCGGGGAGGATCGGATATTTCCCTTGGCCACTGGTCATGGTTGAAAGTCGCGATCGGGTGCGAACGGACTCCGGCAATTCCTGCAGGCGCAGTTTTTCCAGATTGGGCTTAGGGTCGAACAGATCGACTTGCGATGGCGCGCCTCCCTGCCACAGAACGATCACACGCTTTGCCTTGGGCTTGAAATGGGGAAGACCCTTCTGACCCGGCAATGCCTGTGCGGTGGCCAGTTCACCTAATAGGCTGCTCAATGCAATCGCCCCCACTCCCTGAGCCGCCCGACCGAAGAGTTGGCGTCGGGTCAGGCGGAGGTCACGTTCAAAGAGTAGGTTCATGGCTATTCCCTTGTCATCGCCTCATCCAGGTTGTAAATCGCCAGGCACACGCTCGACAATGAGGCGAGTTCAACCGAATTTATGCCCGTTGGCGGCTTGGATTCTCCCCCGCTCAGGAATGCCTCCGCATCGGCTGGCCGGGCTATAAAAGCAGTTCGCGATCGGTTGAGGGCTCGCAGGAGAACATCCAGTTCCTTCGCCGTTGGACGCCGGGCGCATACCCTTCGAAATGCTTCGCGCAGGCGCGCGGAGTCATCATTGGCAGGCATTACGTTTTGAGCGAGGTGCCGGGCAGTCTCTACCCAAGTCACATCATTGAGCATGGTCAACGCGTGCAACGGTGTAGAAGTGGCCGATTGCTTCACCGTGCACACCTGCCGGTTGGCCGAGTCGAACATGTTTCCCGGCGCGGCAGTTCGCCTCCAGAAAGTGTAGATACTGCGGCGGAAATTGTCAGCGCCCTTGGACTGGGGATAGGAAAAATCCCGCTCAAGAGTGATGGTGAGCCCATCCCAAATTCCTTTCGGCTGATAGGGATAAACCGGCTTACCTCCAATCTTCGGATCGAGCAGTCCGCTGGAAGCCAGTGCGACGTCTCGGAGCAACATCGACAGCAGGCGGAAGCGGGCGCCGCGCGCATAAAAGCGATTGGCAGGATCACGCTCCAATAGTTTCGGGGACACCTTTGAGCTTTGGCGATAAGTGGAACTAGTGACGATCATCCGCACCATGCGCTTAACATTCCAACCCGACTCGCGAAAATCGACCGCTAGCCAATCCAACAACTCGGGGTGGGTGGGCGGCTCTCCCTTAACGCCAAAGTTTTCTTCCGTGCGCACCAAACCGTGGCCAAAGAAAGTCTGCCAAAGCCGGTTCACGGCGACTCGGGATGCCAGGGGATTCTTTGGCGAAACAATCCACTTCGCCAGGCCCAGGCGATTGGAGGTTGGAAGAGCTTTGGGCAGACTATGCGGAGTATCCGGTTTGACCTCGTCTCGAGGCTCTTCGTAATTGCCCCGGAAGTACCAATGGGTTTTGCGTGGTTGCCGGTCAGACATCACCATAACTCGCGGCCACTGCTCTTTGAGTTCGGCGATTTGAGGTGCCAGGGTCTTCTTCTCTTCTGGAGTCGCGGTTTTCAGTTTGGCCTCAAGCTGATAGGCTTCCGCTTCCTGCTTGGGAGTAGTCACGTAGATCCAGGGATCGGCGATGCGATACTGGCCGGATCCACTTGGCACTCCAGACTCTGGGACGTTATTAAAGAACGCCATGAAGCTGTAGAAATCCCGCTGGGTCAGGGGATCGTACTTGTGGTCATGACATCGGGCGCAAGCCATGGTCAAACCGAGCCAAGTCGTAGCCGTCGTGTCGACCCGGTCGAAGAGAATCACATTCCGCTGCTCTTCTGGAATTGCTCCCCCTTCCCCGTTCAGCATGTGGTTACGGTTGAACGCCGTGGCAATGAGTTGATCCCGAGTGGGCTTTGGCAATAGGTCACCCGCCAATTGCTCGATGGTGAACTGGTCGAAAGGCATGTTCTGGTTGTAAGCCCGGACAACCCAATCGCGCCAAATGTATTGGTAGGTGTCCCCATCTTGTTGGAATCCATTACTATCGGCATACCGAGCCGCATCCAGCCAGGGTAACGCCATCCGCTCGCCGAAGTGCGGGCTGGCGAGAAGTCGATCTACCAGCTTTCCGTAGGCCTGAGGTGATCGGTCGGCGATGAATGCGTCGACCTCTTGAGGAGTCGGCGGAAGTCCGGTCAAGTCCAAGGTGACGCGTCTGATAAGCGTGGTCTTATCGGCTTGCGGCGAGGGGGCAAAACCCTCTTTCTCCAGCTTTGCCAGAATGAAGTCGTCAATTGGATTCGTCGCCCACTTCGAATCTTTGACCTTCGGGATCGCTGGTTTTACTGGAGGTATGAACGCCCAGTGATCCGTTTTCTCTGGAGCCATCGATCCACCCCCGGCAATCCACGCTCGAATCGTTCGCATGTCCTCGGACCCCAATGGCTTGAACCCCATCGGCATACGAGGACCCGCTTTGTCGCTGGTTAGGCGAATGAGCAGGATGCTTTGATCGGGATTTCCGGAAGTGAAAAGCGCACCCGAATTACCACCTTTATTAATTCCGGCCAGGGAATCAAGAACCAACCCGCCGGCATGCTGGGCCGGGGAATGGCACGGCATACAATGAGCTCGAAAGATTGGCAGGACGTCCGAGCTAGTTGGGGTGGTTGAGGGTCTGGCCACGGCCCCCGCAATCAGGATCCCGCCCGAAAGACAAATGCTAGTACCTGCGCCGAGAGATCGGAGACCATCCATAGAGAACCTGAATGATCTCCATTATAGGCGTGTGAAATTACTGGGTAGCCAAAGCGCGCGACACGCGGGCGATAACCTCATCCACTTCCGATTCCTGGATGGTTAGCGGAGGGGCGAATCGGAACGTGTGGTGCCTGGTTTCTTTGGTGAGTACCCGCTCATTCAAGAAGGCTTGAGTTAACGCGGCGCCGTCCACATTCTGGACTTCCAAGCCGATCAACAGCCCTCTTCCGCGGACTTCCTTCACATTGTCGCTACCGATCGCCCGGAACCCGTTCATCAAACGGTTGCCCATCTTTTCGGCTCGCGCCGCCAGTCCAGAATTCTCCATCTCCGCCAATGCGGCGATCGCAATCACGGAGCCAAGCGGATTGCCGCCAAAAGTGCTGCCATGGTCCCCGGGCTCGAACACGTCCATGACATCTTGTTTGCCCACAGCTGCCGAGACTGGAAATAGTCCGCCACCTAAGGGCTTGCCAACGGCCAGCAAGTCTGGCTTGGCGTCTTCATGATTCCACACGAAGCGGCGCCCGGTTCGCGCGAATCCAGTCTGAATCTCGTCCCAAATTACCAACACGTTGTGCCGCGCGCAGATGTCGCAGACGTCATGCAAAAACCCGTCGTACGGGACGATGATTCCGCCTTCGGCCTGAATGGGCTCCATCATGACGGCGACGGTGTTTTCGGTTATCGCCGCCTCGATTGCGCTCGCATCTCCAAATGGAACGGTTTTGAAGCCTGGACCGTAGGGGCCGAATAGCTCGCGATACTGCGGCTCCGAGCTAAAGCCGACAATGGTAGTCGTCCTACCGTGGAAGTTGCCTTCGGCAACGATAATTTCGGCCCGATCCGTGGCGACTCCCTTCTTGACGTACCCCCATTTTCGAGCAAGTTTGATGCAAGTTTCGATCGCTTCCGCCCCGGTGTTCATGGGGCAGGCCATGTCCAATTCGCAATAGTCGCAAATCGCTTTGAGAAATGCCGCCAGTTCGGAACTGTAAACCGCACGGCTGACGAGCGTCAGTTTCTCTAACTGCTTCTGAACGGTCTTAACAATGAAGGGACTCAGGTGGCCGTGGGCGACAGCTGAGTAACTGCCGATGCAGTCGATGTACTCATTTCCCTCTCCGTCATAGACCCGAATTCCTTCGGCCCGCACCAGGTTTACCGGCAGCGGATGGTAATTGTGGGTTCCATATTGCTCGGACCATTCTATGGATTGACTGTCGTCGAGGCGATCGACGTAGTTCAAGACTCCGTCTCGCGTGATCCTTTCCCAAGGCGTGGTGGTTACGTCAAGACTAGCCATGTCAAAAGTATGGCCCGATTAGGGCGATAGCGTCAGGTACAGTCCGGCACCCTATATCCGGGGCCGCTGAACGGCAAAAGAGCTATTTTGGAACGGGTTTCCCCGTCATCTGAGCGATTGCGGTTGGGTTATCCTGCATCAACTTTGCATGTCCATCAACAAAGGCGACCACATTTTGTCGACCAGTGGCGCTTGGCCAGCGGCCAGGAACAGGCAAGGACTCCAGATTCGTGGTCGCATTGCGGGCCACGTTCACGCTTTCAAAAATCATCGCCCACCGATCCGGGTCCGGAATTTTGGCCAATTTCTTTTCAACAAGATCCCGCCGAAAGGCGAATCCGTACACATTCGGACCAGGCTTCTCAATCGCGAGCGAGTGAAAGACCATTTCGTTTTTGATGTACGGCGACAATGCGTCCATCCACACGTTATCGAGAGGCAGACGATCGTTCCAGTCGGCGGAGTACATCAGGGCCGCCAACGCGGATTGCTTGGAGTTGCTCAAGGTCGCAGTTTTCTGAGCAGCGCCTCGGGCAGTCCTGAATACTGGGAATAAGGCTGCGGCAATGACGAGAACGCCCCCCACCGCACAAAAACCAACCACTCCGAGCACCACCCAAAGTACGGTGTTGGTTCCCGAGCGCGGCGGTTGAGACGGATCGTGAGACATCATTGCAACTCCAGTGTAGCGAGTTGCAACGATATCCGCAAATAACGCTGGTTAGGCCTTTTCTACGAGCCGCGATTTGACCGCCTTCATGGCGGCTTCGGTTCGGGAGTTAACCTGCAGGGCTTTCAGAATGTTGCTCACGTGATTCTTAACCGTCTTTTCGGCAATCGACAGCTTGGAGGCGATCTCTTTATTTCTCAAGCCTTGGGCAACGAGATCCAATATTTCCGATTCGCGGTCGCTCAGGACATACAACTCGCTATCGTCTGTGTCATCGTCCTCTTGCACGCGGCGGAAGTCCTCGAGCACTTTGGTGGCGATGCGTGGGGTGATCTTGGCTTCCCCGCGCTCAGCAAGTCTAATGGCTTCCACCACGTCTTGCGGAGTGCTCGTCTTCAGAAGGTAACCCAAGGCTCCGGCTCGGAAAGCCTCATAGACGGTGTCGTCGTCCTCTTTGATGGTGAGGATAACGACCTGAACGGTCTTCTCCTTCTTCAGGATATTCCGGGTCAATTCAATGCCGTTCATGCGCGGCATGTTGATGTCGGTGAGCAGGACATCGGGCGGGTCCGCAAGGCACAAGTCCAGCGCCTCCTGGCCATCCTTTGCGACGCCCAACACCTCACACTCCGGCATCAGCGTCAGGGTCTTTTGAAGCGCGCTTCGATAAGCTGCTTCGTCATCGGCAATAACCACTCGGATCTTATCCGCCATAGGCGCGATTATACAGCAGGCTGAACCTAATCGCCTTTTTCTTCGGCGAGAATCGCCTTGAGCATCGAAATATGGAGGGCGTCTCGCTCGCGACTGGAATTGGACTTCAACTTGATGAGGTCTTCAATTGAGGCGATCCTAATTTGAACTCCGTCTACCTCGATAACCAAAGAATGATCGTAGAGCTCCTGAAAGGAATCTATGTTCGGAAGGCGGTTGATCAAGTCCACGGGACCAGCTTCCGTCTTTAAGTGCATAAACGGCGCGAGCAGGATCGACAGGTCCAATGGAAACTCGCCTGACTCGGCTGCCCGGAGTGGTCGCGCGCCCAACTCATCCAAGGCCGCTAAGAGCCTTAGCAAATTGTCCTGAGACTTTTCGTAGGCCAGATCGCAGTCGGAAGTGAGGTAAGTAGCCCCATACAGCATGACTGCCATGCCCCCGATGAGCACCCATTTCACCTGATGCCGGTTTAGCGTGTCAGCTAGCTTTTCTAAAACGGGCAGCTCGGACGGATTCACGAATCTTCTTCACCGATGCAAGGGCGCGGTTGTGTCGATGGTATCGCTCCGAAGGAGTCAGAGCGAGGCTTTCGCGCAAGCGAATGAGGTCATTCCCATCCGGGTCTTGCTCGCCGTACCAATAGCGCACGGCTTCGGGTGACTGCTTTTCGCCGTCCATTACTGCAATTATACGTCGGACAGTCATTATTGGTTGTTTAGATTCGGAACTGTATAATCGAACTCCATGCCCGTTCTTGAAGTCCGCGATCTGGAAGTCTCATTTGGTCCCATCAAGATCCTGCGCGGAGTTTCGTTCGACCTTGAAGCGGGTCAGACCCTAGGGGTCGTGGGGGAATCGGGCTGCGGAAAGTCGATGACCGGATTCGCCGTCATGGGGATGCTGCAGCCGCCCGGGAAGGTAACCGCAGGGTCAATAAAGCTGGATGGCCGGGAGTTAGTCGGCATGAAGGAGCGGGATTACCGCGAACTCCGAGGCGACCAAATCGGATTGGTGATGCAGGACCCCTTCACCTCCCTGAATCCAATGATGAAAGTCGG
>DATFHI010000037.1:0-24149 GCA_035248525.1 Fimbriimonadaceae bacterium
GGAGGGGGGCGGTTTGAAGGATGCAATTGGTCCCTGCGGCTCAACTTTTGAAAACGGAAACCAGTCGGATTTGACGGAGAAATTGGCGGAATTACTGAGCGATCCTGAAAAGCTAGATCGCTGCACCGCAGGTGCGGAAGAGCACTTGCACCAGTTCTCGCCCGAAGTGGTGTCGGCGGCGTATCTGCGAGAATTTGAGCGGGCTTTGGGCCGCAAACCTGCTTAGGCCACTAGCTTGGCCCGATTATTGTTGACAGGGATACCGAATCTCGCTTGAGAGAATTCGCCTAAACTAGAGTCCAGCCTTGCGCCATGCTTCTTCTCAGCCATCCTACAGGGAGTCAATTCGTTCGGGAAGCATTGCGGGCGTTCGATGAGCGAGGCTGGCTAAAGGAGTTTTGCACTCCTCTGTCCTGGCGAAAAGATAGCTTGGCTTCCAAGATTCTTCCGGCCAAGGTTCGCCGTCAATGCGAGCGCCGGAGCTACAGCGAGCGGCTTTGGTCGCGAACCCGGACTCGTCCCTTTCGTGAAGGCGGCCGTATGTTGGCGAGCTCTGTGGGTTGGGGTTGGCCAATTCGCCACGAAGTTGGACCGTGGTCTATCGACGCGGTTTGTCGCTCGTTGGATTCCTGGGTGGCACGTCGGCTGAAAACGGTTCCAGACCTCACCGCCGTCTATGCCTACGAAGATGCCGCCGAAGCGACGTTCGCAGCTGCCAAGCGGCTTGGACTTCGGACGATCTATGAGCATCCGGTTGGCTATTGGCGCGATGTCCAACGGCTTTTTCATGAAGAGTTGGAATTGAATCCAGAGTATGCCGGCGCGATTGCAGGGATCGAGGATAGCGGCGCCAAGCGGGAACGGAAGGATCGGGAAATCGCCCAAGCTGATTTAATCGTCGTGCCCAGTTCCTATTCCGCAAGGACTCTTCAAGAGTGCCCGACCCTCAGGGCCAAAATCGAAGTGGTTAACTACGGCGCGCCGACCGTTACTTTGGAGAGCCCGCCCGAATCCGATTCCGAGAAATTGAGGGTGATGTTCGTGGGCTCGCTTCAACAGAGGAAAGGAATTTCTTACGTTGTGGACGCCTGCAACTCACTGCAGAAGCAGATCGAGGTCACCGTAATCGGTTCCCGAGTTGGCGAGTGCAAGCCGCTGGACGCTTGGCTTTCGTCCATAAATTGGATTCCGTCCGCGCCCCATTCCGAGGTGCTTGAAAATATGCGGCGGAACGATGTTTTGGTGCTGCCATCCTTGTCAGAAGGTTTTGGATTGGTGGTGCTCGAGGCGATGTCTCAGGGGATGACGGTTTTGGTGAGCGAAAATACAGGGGCGGGAGATGTTGCGGAGGATGGAGTCGAAGGCTTTGTCGTGCCGATTCGCTCCAGCGAGGCGATCGCCGAAAAGTTGGAGATTTTGATCCGCGAACCTGAGCGCCGACAATCGATGCGAGAGGCAGCTCTCAAAAAAGCCAGGACGCGACAGTGGGATGTCTATCGCGAAGAGCTGGCCAATGCGGTGGGGCCGATGGTGGGGAGCAAGTCATGAGCATGGCCCTCCCGGCAGCGACGACCAAGGTCTACGGCTCCATCAAGCTGATTCGGTGGTTGATTTGGCTTTACTTCTTCCTGCTCATTTTTGAAGGCTTTCTCCGCATGGTCTTGCCCATGTTTGCGGATGCGCTGCTGGTCGCGAGAGATCCATTTCTGCTGATCATGTATTTGGTGGCGCATGTCTCACGAGTGTTTCCTTGGAACCGCTTTGTGATCATGCTTTGGCTACTGGGCTTAATTGCGCTTGCCTTCGGCCTTTCCACAAATCCAAATCTGCAGGTTATCTCACTGTATGGGTTCCGAGTCGCATTCCTGCACGTGCCCCTAATCTTCCTCATTGCGAACGTGATGGAAGAGAAGGACATCCTCGACATCGGCCGCTGGTTCCTCATATTGAGTATCCCCATCGCGATCCTTATGGCGATCCAATTCCGGATGGGGCCGGACCACTGGTTAAACCGCGGCATCGACATGCAGTTCCGCCAGATCGAGTCGGCCGGCGGCAAGATTCGACCTCCGGGAACGTTCACCTTTACCCTCGGGCCGAGCATCTTCTTCGCCTTTGTGGTGTCGTTCATCATGTACGACCAGTTCCACAAGGTCTACAGCAAAACGCTGATCATCTTGGCAACTTCGGCAACATGTCTTGCTCTTGCCGTGTCCGGAAGTCGCTATGCCTTGGCGAGTTCGGGAACCGTCGTGTTGCTCGCGGTAGTGGCAGTACTTCTCGCCAAACCTAAAGCCGTTTCTTCGTTTGTCAAATTCGCATTTGTGGTCGCGCTGGGCCTGATCATCATGAGCCAGTTCTCGATCTTTGGCGAAGGCGTGGATGTATTCAGCCAGCGTATTACGGCGGCCGGCGTGGCGGAAGGTGGCTTCGAGGGTTTCCTTATGCGAGCGTTTGGCGAATACATCGTCGCGATCGGCAAGGTATCTCACGCGGACATCATGGGAGCCGGACTTGGGTTCGGAACCAATGCCGGAGCGGCGCTGATGACGTCCCAGCGCGGGTTTACGCTTGCTGAAGGAGAATGGGCGCGTGTTATCTTGGAGATGGGTCCATACGTGGGCTTGGTGTTCCTGTCGATGCGACTTGGGCTAGTCATCTGGCTTGGCTTAAAATGCTTTAACGCCGCGAAGATGGGCAAGATGCTGCCGATCATGCTATTCGGCAGTTGTGCAACGGTAATCCTGAGTGGACAGTGGGGACAGACCACCGTGCTGGGTTTTGCAGCCTTGGGAGGCGGGCTCTGCGTTGCTGCCCTTCCCAGAAAACGGCCGGCGAAGGAGTGGGGGCAGGATTGAGGATTTTGCTGGTCGGACCTTATGCACCAGATGGACAATTTAGTATCCCGGCCTTTGTAAGCACCTTGGAGTCAGGACTCAGGCGACTGGGCCATGAAGTGGAATCGGTAGCTCCGCAAGCTTCCCGGCGAGGTAGGGCCCTGCGCCCGGTTCTGGGAAGGCGAACGGCGTTTTTTGATAAGTTCGTGGCCTTTCCCCCGAAGCTAAGGCAGAAGGCGAAGAGATTCGATGTCGTTCAGATTGCCGAACACGGCTATGCGTTGTACGAAAGCGTCCTGCGCAACAAGCCCCACGCCGTTACCTGCCATGACCTCATCGTCGCCAAAGCCGCCCTGGGCGAGATCGATGATTGGCCACTTGGCTCGGCGGCAAAGCAATACCAGTTTTCGATTCTCAAGCACCTTGCCAAATGCGACCGAGTGCCGTGCGCCAGCGTTGCCACGCAAGAGGACGTTCTACGTCTGGTTAACCGCGACCACGCGAAGACGCCCCTTCTCTACGACGGCTTTCTCCGGCAAACCCCTAAGATGGAGAGTGCCGAAGCCATTGCCCTGTTGAAGAGCGTAGGGGTCGATCCTGGCGGAGAATGGCTGCTTCACGTCGGAGGCAATCAGCCCAACAAAAACAAAGTCGGAGTGATGCGAATCTATGCCGAGTTGCAAAAGCTCCAGCCCGACCGGAAGATTGGCTTGGTCATGGCGGGTGCGTCCCCTCCGGAGGATGCGTTGGCAATACGAGATAGTCTGGCCCATCCGGAGCTCGTTCAGATTCTTAACCGTCCATCGGACGAGGTCATCCGCGCGCTGTATTCGACGGCGGCCGCACTCCTTTTCCCATCCACGTATGAAGGGTTCGGACTGCCCATTATTGAAGCTCAAGCCGCAGGTTGCCCCGTGATTACGACAAATCGGCCACCGATGTCCGAAGTTGCGGGTGATGCGGCGATTCTCGTAGAGCCCGAAGATCCGGCCGGCGCAGCGAACATCATCGCCGAGCGGTGGAACTCGATCCGAGACCTGATACCGTGCGGGGCAAAAAATATCGTCCGATTCGCTACCGACACCATGGTCGCAGGTTATGAAGCGCTTTACCGGGAGATGGTTTGATGCGGGCCATCCGAAAAATCGGGAGATTCTTCTCCAATTGCCTTTACGCCTCGACCTTTATCTGGCCCTGGTTTATCCGCCGTTTGTTGCTGCAATGGTTCTACGGATATGAAATCCATCCCTCCGCCAAGATCGGGCTTTCCTGGATTCGACCAAAGAGGCTCAAGATGGCGCCGCGATCCTATATTGGGCATCTCAACATGTGTAAAGGCTTGGATGACCTGGTCGTAGGCGAAGAAACAATAATTGGCCGCTTGAATTGGATTACTGGCTTTCCCTCCAACAGCACGGATCACTTCTCAGCGGATGTCGACCGACATCCTGCATTGATCGTTGGAGACCATGTCGGAATCACAAATCGACACCTCATCGACTGCACGAATCGAGTCACGATTGGTCGCATGTCGACGATTGCCGGGTTTTATTCCCAGATCATGACCCACAGCATCGATCTGGTGGACTCCATTCAGCGCTCTAAAGAGATTGTAATCGGGGAGTACACGTTCGTCGGAACCCGGGTGATTATCCTGGGAGGAGCAGTGTTGCCGGATCGCTGTGTGCTCGGCGCGGGATCGCTGTTGGCCAAGGAGTTGACCGAGCCAGACATGCTGTACGCCGGAATGCCCGCAAAAGCCGTCAAAAGGATCGAACCGGACGCCGCTTACTTCTGCAGGGAACGCGGATTCGTCCAATAAAGTTCAAGATAAAGGAGAATTCATATCTGCGGTATTAACGGTGCATTTCGATATGCCGGCGACCAGCCCCTCGAGGATCGCGAGATTATTCGCGTCCGAGATCGGATGGCCAACCGCGGTCCCGACGCGGAAGGGATTTGGATGTCGGAAGACGGTTGTATCGGTCTTGGCCATCGACGCCTTTCGATCATCGATCTGAGCGCGGAGAGCAATCAGCCGTTGGTAGATCACACCGGGCGATTCCGGATCATTTTCAATGGTGAGATTTTCAACTACCAGGAGTTGCGTCTGGAATTGCTTCAGGCGGGATATCCATTCCGTACTCACTCAGACACGGAAGTAATCCTCGCCTTGTTCGAGCGGTCTGGGCCTGAAGCTTTCAAGCGATTGCGGGGCATGTTTGGGCTGGCCATTTGGGATTCTAAGCTCCAACAACTGACTTTGGCGCGGGATGCATTGGGAATCAAGCCGCTTTACATCGCCGACAACGGAAGAACAATTCGCTTCGCCTCCCAAGTCCGTGCGTTGGCTCAGGAACCCGAGGTTGACACCAGTCCAAACCCGGCGGGTCACGTCGGATTTTTAGTTATGGGACACGTGCCCGAACCCCTAACTCTTTACGATGGGATTCGAGCCCTGCCGGGTGGAACCTACCTGCAGGTAGACGCACAGGGTCGAAAAGATGAGGAAGAGTATTACGACCTGCGAAGGTGGCTGCTGCAAAAGCCCAGAATCGGCACCAGGGAAGAATTGCGTGAGGCTCTGCTCGATTCCGTCAAGCACCACTTCGTATCCGATGTTCCCGTGAGCATGTTTCTATCGGCCGGCAAAGACTCCACGACATTGCTTGGGCTCGCCGCCGAATCGAACCAATCCAATCTCCACACCGTGACGCTAGGATTCACGGAATACAGGGGGACCGGCGACGACGAAACCGAGCTTGCGGCAAAGGTTGCCGCTCAGTACGGCAGCAAGCACGAAAACTATCTCGTCGAGAGAGAAGAATTTAAGGCCCGGATGGACGACATTTTCACGTCCATGGACCAACCCTCGATCGACGGAGCCAACACATACTTCGTATGCAGCGTTGCGGCCTCGAAGGGCGTCAAAGTGGCTCTTTCGGGGTTGGGAGCGGATGAAGTATTTGGAGGATATCCCTCCTTTCGACAGGTACCAAAGCTCGCTCGAACATTCGGTTGGGCAAATTCAATGCCAGGATTGGGACGAGGCGTCAGGCGTCTGGCAGATTCGGTGGCGTTTGGCCGATCACCCAAATGGGCGGGTTTGCTGGAATATGGCTCCACAATCGAACGCGCCTACCTTCTGCGTCGCGCAGTCTTTATGCCCTGGGAGGTCTCGCGGATGGTCGACCCAGAATTTTTTAAAACGGGGTGGGAGTCCCTCGATCTGCTGGGAAAGATGCACAGGGCGACATGCGGAATGTCCAATGCTTATTCTAAGGTGGCGATGCTGGAACTCTCGCGGTACATGCAAAGTCGGCTGTTGCGCGATAGCGACTGGGCGAGTATGGCGTCATCACTCGAGTTGCGGGTTCCCTTCGTAGATGTGAAGTTTTTGGAAGCGCTTGGTCCTTGGGTGGCGAGCGATCGACCTCCGACCAAGGAGGATATGACCGCTTGTCTCAGCAATCCGCTCCCCTCAGCAGTGCTCACCAAGCCCAAAACCGGCTTTAATATTCCTGTCGCCAAATGGTCGGCACAGGATCAGGGACCCTCCGCAGAGATTCCAATACGCCGGTGGGCTCGGACCGTGTACCGAAAATTCGGCGGCGGTGAGTTTCTGAACGCAAAGTAATCCATGCGAATTCTCCATGTCATCCACTCCGCCGATCCCAAAGGCGGAGGCCCGATCGAAGGCGTCTTGCAGCGTGGCCGGCGACTTCTGCAAATGGGGCATAAGATCGAGATCGCGACTTTGGATACGGAATCAGTGGAGAACAAAGAGATTCCGATTCACATTCTTGGTGAGCGCAAGGCCGGCTACAGTCGCAGTCCAAAGTTGCAGAATTGGTTAAATGCCCATGCGGGAGATTTTGACGCGGTGGTGGTCAACGGGATATGGCAATTCCATGGCTATGCGGTGTGGCGAGCATTAAGGGGCAAGTCGACTCCCTATTTCGTCTTTACCCACGGAATGCTGGATCCCTGGTTTAAGCAGGCTTACCCGCTGAAACATATCAAAAAGAGCATTTATTGGCGGCTGGCGGAATCCAAAGTCCTGCGGGATGCGGCTGCGGTTCTGTTCACCAGTGAGGAGGAGAAGCTGCTCGCAAGGAATGCATTCCGACCTTATCGCATCACGGAGCGGGTAGTGCAATATGGCACCGCCGGGCCAGAGGGAAATCCACAAGAATTAGCGGCAAAGTTCCGCACCCAATTCCCGCAATTGGCCGACCGACCGTTCTTGCTTTATCTGAGTCGGATACATCCGAAAAAAGGGGTGGATTTGCTCTTGAACGCGTTCGCCAAGCACGCTAGCGTTGATCCGAATTTGATGCTGACCATCGCTGGCCCGGATCAGGTCGGGTGGCAGGCCGAATTGGAAAGGATCGCGAAGGAGAGGGGAATTGCCGATCGTATCGTCTGGACGGGGATGCTGACCGGCGACCTGAAGTGGGGCGCTTATCATGCAAGCGATGCCTTCGTTCTTCCCTCGCACCAGGAGAACTTTGGAATCGTGGTTGCGGAAGCCTTAGCTTGCGGCAAACCAGTTCTGATCTCCAATAAAGTGAATATTTGGAGAGAAATCGAGGCGGCTGGAGCAGGCTATGTGGCCAGTGATGACCAGCAAGGAACGGACGAATTGCTATCTCGATGGCTGGCCACCGGCGAGGCGGAACGGGTTGCGATGGGCAAGCGAGCGGTAGAGTGTTTCCGAAGTTCATTCGAGATCGAGGGCTCGGCACGGAGCTTGCTCGAAGTAATCCAGGAGTTCGATGTCCAGCGTACAAGTCCATAGCCAGGCCGGGAAGCATGCCTCCCCATGGACCAAAGCCGATCGCGTAAAGATGCAGCTTTGGGGCGTCGCCTGGGCTTTGCTATGCGCCTGGACCCCCAAGCCGTTTTACCGTTGGCGCAACATCGTCTTGCGGATGTTTGGGGCGAAGCTGCACGGGACGCCATTTGTGCATCAGAAGGCTCGAATTCAGATTCCCTGGAACTTGGAATTATTCGACCGCGCGTCCATCGGCGACCGGGCAGTTATGTATAGCTTGGGTCCGATTTCAGTGGGTAAGGATGCCGTGGTGGCTCAGGAGTCGTACATCTGCACCGGAACCCACGACTTCACGCAGGGCCACGAACCTCTCGTTACCGCGCCCATCATGATTGCAGAGGGCGCGTTTATTGGCGCTCGGGCGTTTATCATGCCGGGGGTCACGATTGGGGAACGTGCGGTGGTGGGCGCGATGTCGCTGGTAGTCAAGGACGTTGCTCCGGGAACGATTGTCGGAGGCAACCCCGCCAAGGAGATCGGACGTCGAGGCCAACCGGCTTGAAGATCACCATCGTCCAAGGCGCTTTTTTGCCGGTGCCGCCAGTAAGGGGCGGAGCCGTAGAGCGGGTTTGGTTTGGGCTCGGTAAAACTTTCGCCGCCCGGGGTCATGAAGTAACCCACTTTAGCCGCAGCTTTCCTGGACTTCCAAGCCAAGAAACGATCGACGGAGTTCGCCACATCCGCCGGTCCGGGTTTGAGGCGCCGGGTTCCATGGTGAAATTGAAGTGCCGGGATTTGCAATACAGCTTGGCGATGAGGCGTGCGCTTCCTGCGGCCGATATCCTGGTCACCAACACCTTCTTCCTGCCAATGCTCATCCGCAACCGCAATTTTGGGCGACTCTGTGTGCACGTAGCGCGGCTCCCGAAGGGCCAGATGAAGTTTTATCGCCATGCCGATCGGTTACAGGCCGTTTCCACGGTAACCGCAGAAGCGATCGCCGCCGAATGCCCAAGTTGTGCGCCGCTTGTCAGGGTCCTGCCCAACCATCTGGATGATCAATGGTTTGTTCAACCTGCAAGCGCCCAGCGCGATGACTCGATCTTGTATGTTGGCCGCATTCACCCTGAAAAGGGGTTGGATATCTTGCTCGAGGCCACTGCCAAACTCTCTAGCCATCCTGAGCTGAGAATCGTTGGACCCTGGGAAAGCAATGCCGGCGGAGGCGGGGAAGAGTACTTCCAGTCGCTTAAAAAGAAAGCCTGCGACCTGGGACTCTCGGTGGAATGGGTGGGACCGATATACGATGTCAGGAAATTGGTTGCCGCCTATGACCGCTCCAGCACTTTCGTGTATCCATCGGTTGCGGATAGGGGCGAAACCTTTGGTGTGGCTCCCCTGGAGGCGATGGCGCGTGGCTGCGTCACCGTCTTGTCCGACCTGAAGTGCTTTCGCGACTTTGCCCGCCCTGGCGAGAACTGCCTGGAATTCAAACGTTCAGAAGACGCTGCGGTGAGTCTGGCAAAAGCAATTGAGAACGCAATGGAAGCTTCCAAAACGGAAGACATGAGAAAGCGGGCCCAAGCCACGGCGGCGGAGTTCCATCTGGAAAAGGTGGCGACCAAGTACCTGGATGATTTTGAGGAGTTGATGCAGCAGTGAACCTGACTGTGATCATCCTCACCTTTAATTCCGAGCAATCGGTGGGGGCGGTGATCGAGTCATGCCGGTCGCTTGCCGAGCGGATTCTGGTTGTGGATTCGGGCAGTCAGGACGGTACTCAGGAATTGGTTAATTCCTTAGGCGCTGAAGTCCTGGAGCATCCGTTCGAGCATTACGCCGCGCAACGCAATTGGGCTCAGGAGCAAGCCAACCTCCAACCTGACGACTGGGTATTGCATCTCGATAGCGACGAAGAGCTGTCCCCCGAACTCGCCGCATCGATCAAATCCGCATTGGAGAATCCCCAAGCCGATGGTTACCTCATGCGCCGCCTCACACACTTTTGGGGCAAGCCGATTCGATTTGGACACATGAATCCGAGTTGGCACATGCGGCTTTACCGGGCAGGTAAGGGACGGTGTGAGGATCGGCTTTACGACCAACATTTCGTGTGCGACGGCCCTACTCAGAAGCTAAAGGGAGTGTTGCTCGACCGGCAGAATATCGATCTGGAACGCTGGACGGCGACCCATAACCGCTGGTCGACGATGGAGGCGATCGAAGGGACGTCGATACGAACGGACCGATCTGGGCAACTCAAGGAAAGACTGTTTGGAGATCGGCGAGAGCGCAAACGTTGGATCAAAAATCGGCTGTGGTATCGCGCACCGCTATTCCTGCGCACGTACATTTTCTTCTTCTACAGCTACATCCTGAAGCTTGGATTCTTGGATGGGCGAGTGGGCCTGGTTTATCACACGTTGCAGGCGTTCTGGTTCCGGTTTCTGGTCGATGCGAAGATCGAGGAGCGCGAACGGACGAAGAAGCTTAAGCTTTAAAAGACTTCGCCGCTGGTTTGGTAAGTTGAATCAAACCATGCCGACGCAAAAGTCTTAAGCTCATCCAGGGTGGTTTCTTCATCGACCGTCATCACCCGCATCAACGCTCCTTCCGGTTTGGAACCCTTCACCTCGGTCACAAACCAATCCCAGAACATGTCGTTCCGGACTGCAAAGGTGCCCGATGGACCCCGGTAGGTGTACAGCGCAATCCGCTTACCGCGCTCGTTTTGTAAGCCCAACGCCACCGCATGAACGGGACCACGAGATTTGGTGGGCAAGTCAATCTTCTTTTCCCACAGGATCACCCAGTCTTGACCAGGGAAACAGTCTTTGGGATCGTGCAGAGAGATTCGGTCGTTCGCCGCTACCACCATCGTGTCGAACCGGTAATTGTCGTTCGCAAATACCCGGGCCACAATTCCATAGGGATTCAACGCCTGATACGTGGCCTCATTCACCCGGTAGCTGCACATGGGGTTATCCGAACTCGGAAGCATGTGGTAATTACCGACCGTCATGGGTAGGTTTTGCTCCATCCAGAGCTCTGACCGCACCGGCGCTTTGGCCTTGGGCTGAATCGCCGCCGCCAGACCGAATACCAACAGTACTCCGGCAAAGATATAGGTTCGCTTCTTGGCTATTTCCATCCCAACACCTTCGTTAGTTTGAGCAGAAGTAAAAACGAGATCACCAGACTCAAGTAGCCGCTGTAGTCATGAAACTTGTGACCGGCATCTGCGCCCCAAGAGCTCCCGACCACGCCGATCAAAACTATCCTCAACGAATTCACCAGGAGCGCCAACGGGATAACACAGGAGAGCAAAATCACATTCCCCCACCATTTCAACTTCGCAATCAGCATGAAGAAAACGGTGATGCTGAACACCGCCAACAGGAGCTTCATCCCGCTGCAAGCAACTCCGATATTCAACGGGAACCGGTCGACCAGAATGCTCGAGGCATCCAGTCGGTACGGATTTAGCTGTAATAGCTTGAGAATGAGGAACGAGAGCTCAGTGGATGCCTTTTGGATCCAGAGCGTGTAGGTGTCGACGATGCGGTCGAATATCGGAAGTCCGAAGGCGAGGTAGCCGATCGGGATCGCGGTTGCCAGAAGCCATTTCTTACCCGCGACAAACCAAACGCCGGCCATTAGGATCAGCACCAGAATGATCGACTGGAAGGTGCGCATGTCCGTCCGATTCGCCACCCACCCCACAAAGAGCAGAAGCCCGATGGGGATCAATGCCAGGTTGGAGGGTTTGATCGGCAAATTCTTCAGGGTTGGCCAACGATCCCAAAGCAGCAGTCCGCAACAGATCGGCACCACCGCGCCATGGGCATAGTAGGTATCGTCCCCAAACCAAACGCTGGGCAGCCAACGGAAAAGCGGCCAAAACGCCAGACCAACGCCCGCCACAAGCAGCAGAATAGGGAAGAGCCAGTCGCGTGGAATCGCACCGCGCTCGGCGGTTTCGATGGTGGTTTCCGATGCGGTTGCGTCCATGATCACCCGAGGCGGATTCGCCTATTCCATGATTATGACGCCGGAAGCTTCAACTTCCGTGCCGAATGGCGCTCAGCCCGGTATTCCGGTAACTACTTTTTCAGGAACAGTTGGATGGCGATCAGCGCCAGGAATCCCGCGAACAGTTTGCGCAGCAGGTTTTCATCGAGGGAGAGCGCGATCTTGGATCCGAAGTATGCTCCGCCGACGAAGAACACGGCAATCGTCGCTCCCACTTTCCAATCCACGTTGCCGGCTTTGGCGTAGTTGAGCACCCCCAAAATGCCAACCGGGAGGAGCAGCGCCACCAGCGAAGTGCCTTGGGCGCGGGCTTGGGTGAAGCCGAGGAGATAGATGCAAGCGGGGACGATGAGGATGCCTCCCCCGATCCCAAACAATCCACCGAGAATCCCGGCGCAGATGCCAACCACCGCCCCAATCGCGAGTTCCATAAGGTCGGTATACCTTTGTGGGGACTACTGATAAGTTCAGGTGTGCATCATTGCAACTAGACTCAAGGTAGCTCTGGCCTCAAGAAGAGCAAGCATGTAAGGCAATAGACGAAGCCGCCAAGCTCGAGGTAGCTTTTCCTCCTTCAGTTCCTTGTCGCTTTCTACTCGGATGCCGGTACATGCCAAGCCCGATACATTCTCGCTTCAGGCATTAGCCTTGACGCGTTACACATGCCGCTCTACACTTTTCGACATCTCCAATCCCCGGACCCCCACCCTTCCCTCCCCCTTAGGAAAGGGGGAGGCACGCTTCCGGTCCACTCCACCTCTTGCTCTCTCCACGACTCATCGGCCCATTCACCCCTTTACTCCCGAACCACCCGAACCATCCGAACCATCCAACTCCCCTCCCAATTAAGTAACCTAGCGCCATGCCCAGGGTGGAATTTGACAGTTATTACTCCTACGCGGAGCTGACCCAGTTGCTGCGACAATATGCGGCGGAGTTTCCGAAATTGGTGCGGGTAGAGGCGATTGGGAAGTCGCATGAGGGGCGGGAGATTTGGCTCGCCACCGTTACGGACTTCGCCACCGGTCCTGACTCCGAGAAGCCCGCTTTCTGGGTGGACGGAAACATCCACGCCAGCGAGCTCAGCGCCAGCACCGCGTCGCTGATGGTGCTCGACAAGCTCACGCAGCAGGCGACGGGGGATACGCGCGAGCTGCTCAAGACCCACGCTTTCTATATCGTGCCCAGGCTAAACCCGGATGGGGCGGAGTGGGCAATGGAGAGTCCGCCCCGGGTGATCCGCAGCAGCACGCGGTCCTACCCATACGAGGAGGACGACCCCTACGGCATCGAGCGGAAGGATATGGATGGCGATGGCAGGATTCTGTGGATACGGGTGCCGGATGAGCATGGGCCGTGGGTGGAGTCGGAGCTGGAGCCGAGGCTGTTGCGGCGTCGGAAGCCGGGCGAGCCGGGGGGAGGGAAGGCGTACCGGCTGCTGCCGGAGGGCGAGTTCCACAATTGGGACGGGCTGAGCTTCCGAGACCGCAAGGTGCGGCAGGGATTGGACCTGAACCGGAACTTCCCCAGCGGCTGGCGCATGGAGGGTGAGCAGCACGGCGCGGGGCCGTTCCCCACCAGCGAACCGGAGATTCATGCGGCGGTGCAGACGGTGTCGCAACGTCCCAACATCTGCGGCGCGGTCACTTTTCATACCTTCAGCGGAGTGCACCTGCGGCCGAGCAGTCGGTACTCCGATGAGGAATTGCCACCGGAGGACCTGTGGAACTTCAAGGCGATCGGAGACAAGGGGTTCGAGATGACCGGTTATCCGGCGATCTCCAATTACCACGAGTTCCGATACCACCCGAAGGAGGTCATTACGGGGGTGTTCGACGATTGGATGTATGAGCATCGCGGCGTGTATTCCTGGACCACGGAGATCTGGTCGCCCCAGCGGCAGGCGGGCATCACGGATTACAAGTACATCGATTGGTTCCGGGACCATCCGCACGAAGAGGACGTGAAGATGCTGGCTTGGAGCGATTCCGAGTTGGGCGGGAAGGGGTATGAGGACTGGCGGCCGTTCGATCACCCGCAGCTCGGCCGGGTGGAGATTGGCGGTTGGGATCGGGAGCACGCCTTCCGTAATCCGCCTCCCCAATTCCTGGAGAAGGAGGTCGCGCCCCTGGCGGATTGGGTGATCTGGCAGGCGGGGTTGGCACCCAGGCTCCGGATCGACAAGGTGGACGTTTCAGGGGGCCGGGTGCGCGTCGTGGTGCAAAACGCCGGTTGGCTCTCGACCTACGTCACCAAGCAGGCGGTCCAGAAGAAGATGTGCCGCGGCGTGGTTGGGGAAGTGGCCCGCGTTTCGGGTGAAGGGACAGACTGGCTGATCAGCGGAAAGCTTCGGGAGGAGGGTCCGCAGTTGGAGGGTTGGAATTCCCTTGGCGCGGCGGCAAGCATGTCTTGGGGTTCATTGGGGAACGAGGACCGGACTGTATTCGAGTGGGTCCTGGCGCCGGGCGAATACGAACTGACTTTCAAGCACGATCGCGCGGGCACGGTGCGCACCCGGGTGACAGTCTAGGAGGCCATCAGTTGGTTGGGGCGGGCGGCGTAGGAGTGCTGCTTCATCAGTAGGTGCAGGGGTCCGGGGCAGTTCTCCCACACAGAAACGTCGCGCCCCATGTAGGCAAAGTAGACCAGCGCGTTCTCTTTCGTTCGTGCCCAGCGTGAGCGGCCGTGTCCGGTATAGAGGATGACGTACATTCCGGAGGGCACCTGCTCGTCATCGCGGAACACATGCGAGAGTTGCATCTGGTCGGGGCACTCCAGCGCTTTCTCGCTGAGCACGACGTGTCCCCTCAACACTTCCCGAAGCGTGCCCTGGTTTTGGAACAGGACAAATTCTTCGTCGGGGTTTGCACTTCGTTGAACGCCTACGATCCGAATCACTGGGCTGATCCTCCGTATCGAATTTCAGGACGAATGTCGAATTGGAAAAGAAGCTGACTTTGCATAGTGGGTTACCCGAGAGATGTCTTCTTGGCCAGCGCGTCGTTGGCCGATTTGAGAATTCTTATCGCGGTTTCAAGGTCGCTCTTGTCGATCCCCTTGACAATGTGCTTCGATAGGTTCTCTATCGACTTGATGGTCGCGGCGAGGGCGCGTACGCCATCCTCGGTCAACCGCAGGTGCTTGACGCGGCTGTCGCGTTCGCTGGGAACCTGATCCACCAGATGCTTCAAGCCCCTAAGCGCTTCGGTGAGGGAAGGCGGCTTGATTCCAATCCGCTCGGCGATCTCCGCCTGAGTTGCATTTGGACCGGCGGCATGGATGGCGCTTAGGAGGTCGAACGTTCCCGGTTTGATTCCATGAGCGGCCAGCGTGGGCTCCATCGAGACGTTCATCACCTCGGTCAGCAGCAGAGCTTGTGCGGTCAGTGTATCTGGGGCCAAGCTCAGCCGTTCGGATGCCATATGATTAGGATAGCAAACCTTTGTTCGATTTGCAAGGCTTCGGTCAAAATAAGGCGTGGATCAGCCAGACGTTCTGGTAGTCGGGGCCGGGGCGGCGGGAATTATCGCCGCCTGGCGCTCGGCATCCTTAGGCGCCCGAACACTGCTGCTGGAAAAGACCAACCGCCTGGGAACCAAGATCCTGATCAGCGGAGGCGGCAAGTGCAACATCACCCACGACGGCGAGCTGGAAGACGTCTTGCGAGCTTTTCGCCCGAACGAGGCTCGCTTCATCCGCCCCGCCTGTTACCGATTCACCAACCGCCAGATTGTGAAACTCCTCACGGATCGCGGCTTGAGGGTGTACACCCGCGAGGACGGCCGGATATTCCCAGTCGACCAAACTGCAAAGGACGTGGTGAACATCCTACGCCGGTATCTGACCGACGTTGGGGTCGAGGTCCGGTTCAATATAGCCGTCTCCGCCTTGGAATCCGACGATAAAGGTATCTCCGGTGTGCACGCCGGCGCATTGGAGATTCCCGCCAAGAACGTGATCGTGGCGACCGGCGGCTCCTCCTATCCCAACAGCGGGACCACGGGCGACGCCTGGCCATGGGCGAGGGAGTTAGGGCATACCATCGTGAAGGTCCGTGCGGCGCTTGCCCCGATCTATTTGGACGTCGATCCTGAGCGAGCGGGGGTGGCGTTGCGAGACGTTGTGCTCAAGGCCCGGGTCAGCTCGAAGGAGGTGGCTCGTTGGCGCGGCGATTTGCTCTTCACCCATCGCGGAATATCGGGTCCGACCGCGCTGGGAATCAGCCGGATCATAACCGAGCAGATGGAGCACTCCCCGGTTCACCTGGAAGTGGATCTAGCCCCTGACTGGAGTTTTGAGCAAGCTTCGCATGAGCTTCAGGCGTGGCGTCAACAGAATCCCCGGAAGCAGATCACCCAATTCCTTGAAACGATTGTGCCCAAAAGCCTTTGCACGCCCCTTCTCGAATCGGCGAATATCGACAAGTCCACCGTAGCCTCGGGCCTCGCCCAAAAATCGCACAACCGCTTGGTGGAAACAATTAAGGGTTGGGCACTGGGTCCGGTTCGGACGGTTCCCCTGGAGAAGGGGGAATGCGTTGCCGGCGGAGTGTCGTTGGAGGAGGTGGACCCCAAGTCCATGGAGTCCAAACTTGTGCCTGGACTGTTTCTCTGCGGTGAGGCGCTGGATATGGCCGGGCCAGTTGGTGGATACAATCTCCAAGCTGCCTTCGCCACGGGATATGTGGCGGGCGAGTCGGCCGCAAACCGAGCGGGATACAGATTAAAATGACTTACTGCGAATTTGCCGCCGGTCACCCCCTACACGGTCCCTACCATGATCTTGAGTACGGCTTTTACCAAACCGACGAGAGCGTTCTCTTTGAAAGGCTTATTCTGGAGATCAATCAAGCGGGGCTGAGTTGGGAGACCATCCTGAAGAAGCGTGATGGCTTAAAGGCGGCCTATTCGGGATTCGACGTCGTGCAGGTTGCGAGCTATGGCGATACAGACCGGACTCGGCTCTTAAATGATCCCAACATCATTCGGAATCGGGCGAAGATCGAGGCTGCCATCCACAACGCCAATGTGATCGTGAATATGCGCGAGTCTCACGGCGGCTTTAGCGCATGGCTCAATGAATACCATCCGCTATCAAAGCTTGAGTGGATCAAGCTGTTCAAACGGACCTTCAAGTTCACCGGCGGCGAAATCACCAACGAATTCCTCATGAGCCTCGGCTACTTGCCCGGCGCCCATGATGAGAACTGCTGGGTTAGAGCCCAGATTGTGGAATCCAATCCAGTCGGATTCAGGCATTAGTATCGCCAATGCGCACAGCTGCGCTACGTATGTGCATAAGGGGACCGAAGTTTAGTAATGTGGCTGTAACCATCTCGGGATAAATGCCCCGATCCGCTAGAGAACAGGTTCAATGCGGGACTTTTGAACGATTGTCCACTTTCTTCGAACGATCGGAACTCATTTGCGCTCATAGTGAGTAGGACATTTGCGTGAAGGTCAAAACTCCGTTGGAGTTCGAGATCCCCAAAAAACCTCAAGGCACTCTTCGCACGCTTAAAAGAGAAGGGGCCGCTGCTCTACCTTCGGGTAGATCCGGCATGGCTGGTTAGTTGAGAGACTAACCGGCCACTTTTTCTTTTAGCCCTCACAGGTAACCTCCAATCCATGCGTTCCGCCCTAAATGCCCTGATTGTGGGGTACGCCCTTTTGTGTATCGTCCTCGGCATTTATGGCTCGATCATTGCCAAGGAGTATTACTCGCTGGCCGGAGTCGCAATCGGCCTCCTGCAGTTTGGGTGTTTGGCTCTATTGCCAAAATGGCCGCGCTGGAGCCGGATCGGGTCATTGATCGTTGCGGTCTTGGTGCTCGGCAGATTTCTTCCCAAGTTCTTGAGTGAAGGGAAATGGCTGCCGGCCGGAGTGTTAGCCGTAGCAAGCGCGGTGCTGATCATCGCCCTGATACTGGGACACGTAATGGGAATGCAGTCTAAACGAGCTTCGACTACAGAGTAGGCAGAATCGGCATTTCGCGGACTTCCGCCTCAACCGGGCCATTAGCCGTCTCGATCGTGACCCACTCCCCATCCGACGCGGCTTCGTTCCGCAGAACGGCAGCTCCAATAAACCCTTGCGCAGGAGAATAGACGGCGCTGGACACTTCGCCCGCTTCAGGCCGATTCCGGTGGCGGATCGAGTCGCCAACCTGGAACGGCTGCTCGGCCAGCAATGCCATCCATGTCTTGTTGGTGTGACCCCGACTGTGGATGCGCATCAGCACTTCTTGCCCGGTGTAGCAACCCTTGTTGTAGCTCACATGCTTGGCTTCGAAGGCGTTTCCGAGTTCGGGAGGCATGATTTTGGGAGTTATGTCCTTGCCAAACTTGGGAACGCCCGCCTCGAGTCGAGCGATCTCCGCCGCTTCGTGGCCAATTAATTCAAATTCGGACTCCAGTTTGCTGATGGCCGACGTCGCATCCGCCGGAATCACGACCTCCCACCCGCCCTGTCCGGCGCGATTTGAGCGCAGCAGCGCAACCGTGGCCCCTTCCAGTTCCGACTCATTGGCGTCCAGCGTAGGGATCTGGGTGAAGGGTGCGAGCCGGGAAGTTGCCGCCGGACCCTGGATACTGATGAGACGGCTATCGCCCAACACTCGGGCGCTGACGTCCTCGAGTATTACCATTTGCTCCACCCGCTTCAAAAATGCGTCCAGCGTTTCCGCAGGCATGGTGAGAAGAAAACGATCCCGCAGCGACCAGATGTCGCAGACGGTAATGATTTGACCGTTAGGTTGGCAGAGACAGAATGCGGAAGATGCGCCGAAATCCAGCGACCGTAAATTGTTCGTTGCTTGGCCTTGCAACCACCCTTTGCGATCCTCTCCGGCAAGTTCAATTAAAACGAGGTCTTCGGTAGGAAAGCGACCGCATTCGAAGCGGAGAAGGTCGTATGATTCGGTAACGTGTGGCTCGATCGGATCGGCGACAGACTCAGGCATGATTCGGACACCCTGGAATGCGTTCTCGATGGGTTAATCTCCCAAAACGTTGGACTCCGCACTCCGTGATATAAGTATGAACTACGCCTTAACAAAACCAAAAGTGACGGCCCAATGTTCCTAGTTGCGCTCGGCTTATTTGGGTTGCTCTTTGGAATCGGCAATTCCGAAGTGCGTAGGTTCGAAAATTCAGCCGCCAACGATATCCGATCACGGCTTGCCGGAGAGCAAAGGTGGGTTCAAGTCAGAACCAAGTTGGATCCCCTTGAGGCGATTGGAGGAAAAGTCCGGTCCGCAACTATCTCCGCCCGAGATTTCAGTACGGACGGTTTGCCCCTCTATACCCAGCCCGAACTTTCCACTCGCGGGAGACTCGGCGAACTGAAAATTGCGCTCAGGAATTTCGAGCTAACCGGTCTCCAGGTCGATTCCCTGGATGCGCGGATTCCAGATTGCCGGTACGACTTCGGCTTGGCGCAACGTCGAGGGCAAATGCGCCTGAGTCGCAGCGGCACGGGAGTTGGTACGGTGGTGGTTTCCCAGGAAAAGCTTGCCGCGTTTGTCCTAAAGCGCTTCCCGGGGATCACCTCCCTCAATTTGAGCCTCGACAACGGATTGGCGACGGTTGAAGGGGATGGTAGGTTCGTCGCATTCCAAACCCATGTGAAGATCATTGGGAAGCTGACTGCGCCAAACGGAAATGCGATTATTCTTAGCGACGCCCGAGTCTGGATTGGGGACAAGGAAGCGGCCCCCGCCATGGCCGACGCGGTGCTCAAGTTCCTGAACCCGGTGCTCGACCTGGACCGGGACCTTAAGCTATTCGGCGCGTTAAGAGTTAAGGAAATCGTACTGGAAAAGGGAAAGCTGCAGGCTTCCGGAGGGGCGATTATTCCAAACCAGCCGATTGGAACTTGGATGCGCAATTTCGGGTTGTATTTCTGATGCCGATGGAATCTCTGCGTTAAGTATCATGACCGCCATGCCCGAAGGTCGGCCGGACGTCACGATTATCGTTCCGGCGCTCAACGAAGAAGACACGATCGGCGAAGTCGTCGAGCGGCTGCTTGCCGTACCTCTTACCACCCAAATCATCGTTGTGGACGACGGCAGCACCGACCAGACCCCCGCGGTTTTGCAGAAGTTCGGCGACAAGATTCTGGTTCTGACAAATCCTGCCCGAGCTGGCAAGGGCGCGGCTATCCGTCAGGCACTGCCGCATGCCACCGGGGTCGCGACAATCATCCAAGACGCCGACCTGGAATACCTTCCGGAAGAGATTCCCCAGGTGGTGGGGCCGATATTGAGTGGGAAGGAGAACGTGGTGTACGGAACCCGCTTCCGAAACGGCATGCCGGCCGGAATGGCTTTACCCAACCGGATTGTGAACGTCATGCTTGCTTGGTCGGTCCGGTTGCTGTTTTGGCGCGGCTTGACCGATGAGGCGACCTGCTACAAAGCCTTTCGAACGGACCTGTTAAAGGACATGGAACTGGAGTGCCGTCGCTTCGAATTCTGTCCGGAAGCCACCGCCAAGGCGATTCGGCTTGGCGAACACATCGCCGAAGTCCCGATCACTTACATTCCGCGGTCCAAGAAAGCGGGCAAGAAAATCCGCTGGACCGATGCTCCGGAAGCATTTTGGACTCTACTGAAATACCGGTTTTGGCGAGCTCCGAAGTCCAGATAAGAGATCGCTTGAACATGCAGGTCAGGTTTGAATGGCAAGCAAGAAGGGAAAGGGGCATAATTTCGTATCGGGCTCACGAAAGTTAGGAGCTCGGCTTGCATCGTCCTGCAATATAATTAGCAATCGGCCAGCTACGAACGGCTGGTATGGGAGAGATTTATGAAGAGTTATCGTGTAATTATCTGCATTGGATCCGTGGTGGGAATTGCCGCGTTAGCATGGGGCGCCCAGATCGTTCGAACCAGTATCAACGGTAAAGCAGTTCCTGGTCGTATGATCGGGGGAAGCGTCTATGTAAAGCTTTCCGATGTTGCAAAGGCCCTAAACCAAAACGTCAGTACGCAAAGCGGTACATATGTCGTTGCACCTGCCGGCGGTGCGAACATGATACAGGGGACTAAGGGCAAAAAGGGGGAGGAGCTATTCACGGGCAAATGGAAATTCACGGTAACGGACGTGCAGCGCGTGGGCAAATACATGCTCCGGTTTGCGGATTCCAAGTTTGAACTGACCGCTGAATCGGGCCAAGATCTGGTAGTCGTAACTTGCCGGTTCAAGAATGCTGTTAACAAGTCAGTTAACATGTATTTCAATGGATTGCAGAATACGAGCCTAACCGACATGAGCGAGCAATCTTACAAACCAAAGTGGATGGATGTAAGTGGAGGAGTCGCCTCTGTCATGCTGCCGGGTTCAGCGAAGGAATTTGCAATCGTTTTCTCGGTCCCTGAAGGTGCGGAAGAAAAGGATTTGGTCTACACAGTTGAGCCAGTCAGCAGTGAATTTGGCGTCGTAGACCTGAGAATCTCCTTGAAATAGATAACTTAGGATGACCGTCGACATTTTGTCGGCGGTTAATCCTAACGGTGACTTTGGTTACGCGCCCACAAATTTCATGAGCGATTTTTCGCAACGTTCGCCATTCTTGCGGAGCCAAGCGCTCATGGCGTCGCCTGCTTTCTTTCCATAGATTCGGTGCGAATAGACGATCGACCGGCCTTTCCCATCCGCGATCACAAATCGCGCGAAAGCCGCCTCGATGAATTCCGGCTTTGGGAAGAGAACTACGATCAGGTGCTCAGCAGGCTTGGACGCAGTTCGCGGCATTGAATCGGTTCGAACCACCATGGCGCCGTTCGCCTTATAAATTTCCAGCACGGAGTTGGCTCGGGCTGCCAAACCGTCGCCAGTTCCAGCATCTGGGTACCGATTCACGGTCAACATCTCCGTCCAAGTCTTCAAATTCTCCTCACCCGTGGGTGTGTACTCAGTCATGGTCGACGTCGAATAGCGCTTAAAATAGCCCTTGCCCTCAAATGAAAATGCTGGCTTTTGCACCGGACTCCAGCCTATTGCAAGGCATGCAATTGCACTCAAATATCCAATCATCTCAGTTATTTTGCATCATGGCGCGCACGGGTACGATTTGGCGTGATGAGAAGGGCATTCACTCTGATCGAACTGTTGGTGGTGATTGCGATTATCGCGATTCTCGCTGCAATCCTTTTCCCAGTCTTCGCCCAGGCGAAGGAAGCGGCCAAAGGAGCCGCCTGCATCTCAAACATGAAGCAGTGGGCGGTTGCGACGCAGCTCTATTTGGGGGACTATGACGACCGTATGCTCTTCCGCGCTTCCACCAATCCGCTGTCGACCCGGGCAAATATCGCGGTACCGAATAACGTATTCGAGGCCAAGTGGTGGAACATGCTCTTCCCCTACACGAAGGCAAAGGACATCTACCGCTGCCCGAGCTCTTCCATAAGCGTTTTTCAGCCCGATACAACCGGTGCGGCCACTATCCCGCTTTCCTATGTCGCCAATGCCGCGGCGGAATCTTTGAACATGTCGCAGGTTGAAAAGCCCGCCCATCTGTTGGTGATGGGCGAGAAATGGGATAAGAACGCGCAGGGTCAGATCATTGGCGAAACCTGGCTGGAGGGGTTTGGTAATGAGGGCGACATGAGCGAGGATCCCGCCAATCCTGGACACATGAAGGCATTTGCCGATCTCCATGCCCGGGCGATGAGCGGCTCTTTCTTCGATGGTCACGCCAGGAAAGTCCGGCCAACCCAGATTTGGTCGAGCGTGTGGTTAACCGGTTGCAAAATGGTGCACGACTATCCGACCTTGCGAATGTGCGACGTGTCCTTTGCTGGATGCCTGCGCGATGGCGCCGGAAATATCTGTAACAAGTGGGCGTTCAGTAATCCCTATCCGGATGAGTGAGATGTGCCGAGAGTATTCCAGCGCTTTAACATCGGAAACAGGTCGCTGGAGACTAGATGTAGGGCAACCCACAACGTAAACCACTGTAATCCAAGCACTGGTGTTAGACACCAAAATGCCGCCTGACTACAAACGACTGCTCCGACGAGAATTACTGCTGCGTTTACAAGGACAATCAAGGCTACGGTAGATGCCTTGTGGGCAACCGGAGTCTTCGAGATCGCAAAGAAATAGCTACCTAGGTAGTGCAAGAAACTTCCGGCCGCGATATGGAAAATGTAGACTCCCGATAGAAATGCCGATTCACCATACCGGCTTATGGTTCCCCACACCAGGGCTTCTGCGACAAAGAAGAGGGCTATTAATGGTTCTCGCGAATCCTTGTATCCCAAGGTTCGCCAACCGCCGAAGGTGAAAATGAATAGTGCAAGGAAAAGTGAAACCCCCCACAACAACCAGGGGTAAGCGACGATGTTGGCGACGTTTAACAAAACTACCGTTAACCATCCGAAAGCGAAAAGTGTTTGATAGGATGCCAGCCACTGGTGAATGCCAGACGATCCCCCTCTGAACGTATTCACTGCTTTAAGGAAGTGATCTATAAAATAAATCCACACTACGGCGCTGAACACGGCCAGTCCCGCAACAGATCGGATCCAGGCAAGAACAAGCCCAACAATTATGAGTATAGTTGCGTAGAGAAGTAACCGACTGACTCGCCAATCGTCTTTCAAACGCATAAGAGCATTCCCCTGGCCGCGAAATGCAAATATGAAGTGAGCCCATCCCGCCCATGCAGTTATTGCATAGACATTTCCCACTTCCGTGGTAAGATTTGAGGAGAATCCCCTGATTTCTGATAGCGGTACGATGTTGAGCGGTATTGCGAACGCTAGCCCGATAAGAAGCAGGGTAAGGCCTAGAGAAATGGCCGGCTGTGCCATGGACTTTTTCGCCAGCACCTGGGTCGTCATATATCTAATTGAAATCCATGCCTGATCGCTGACATCAGCACGTTGGTATCGATGTCGTTAGTTGATTTGAATTTGATGCAGTAACCGGTAACGCTTGCCTTACCGATTGTGTCGCCAATCATATTGGTTAGGTAAGACTTATCGTCCAATCCTAGTACATAAACCGAAATGCCGCTCTTATTGGCACTTAGCCCTATGCGGAAGAATTCTTTGGTCGAACCATCCGCGTATTTGATGGTGTAGGCGCCATAACCGATGTTGGGGTTTGAAACGATTTTGCCTTCCTCATTTCGACCGTCGCTGAACCAGAGTTTGCCACCGCGATTCTCAGCAACGATGAGGTCATGTAGCATCTGTATTTCGAGGCTTTTGGCTTCGGATTGGCTTTTAATATAGTCGTCGATTTGGGCTCGGATATCCATTTATAAAATCAAACTTGTTCCGAATAAGTTAATCGGCTCGGCAGGCTGGAAGTCGACACTTTCGCTGAGAAATGATGTCTTTATGCGTCGGCGCCGTCGTGAGTCCAATCCTATTGAGGTAACAATAGCACGAATGGACAGACTCGAACAGGCTAAGAAAAGGGCGGTTAACGGCATGGAATTCTTTTTGCGGAATTTCGCCCATGTTCCGGATGACAAGTTGAATTGGAC
>DATFHI010000038.1:0-10643 GCA_035248525.1 Fimbriimonadaceae bacterium
GTTATTCGCATCCGAAAGGCAGTCGATCCTCCGGGCAAAGCTAAACCAGATACGGAAATCATTTGCGAAATTGCGCGGCGGATGGGGAGAGGAAAGTTCTTCGAATACAAAAATTCGGAGGAGCTGTTCAACGAACTGCGGGTAGCCAGCCATGGCGGTACAGCAGACTACTACGGAATTACCTACGAACGAGTCGAAAAGGAATACGGCGTTTTCTGGCCGTGTCCCGAAATCGGCCACCCGGGAACACCACGGCTATTCGAGGACTTGAAGTTCTACACCCCCGATAAAAAGGCGCACTTCCATCCGACGCCTTATCGCCCATCTGCCGAAGAGCCGGACGAGGAATTCCCAATAATTCTCACCACCGGTCGAGTCATCTCGCAGTATTTAAGTGGAACCCAAACTCGTCGGATTGGTGGTTTGGTCGACCTCTGCCCAGATCCGTACGTGGAAATCCATCCCACGCTGGCGGATCAGTATGGCATCCAGGACAAAGACTGGATGAAGGTCGAGAGCCGTCGCGGTAGTGTTGTGCTTCAGGCAAAAGTGGTAACTACCATCCGACCGGACACGGTCTTCATTCCGTATCACTGGGCAGGAAAACGATCTGCGAACAACCTCACGATCAGGGCGATCGACCCGATAAGTGGAATTCCAGAGTTCAAGAGGTCCTGCGTGCGAATTGAGAAAGCAGACGATCCAGCGCTGTCTGCCGTGTAAAGCAATTAGCCCTTAGATTGGGGCGGAATAGGTGATTTGCCCGGATCGCGCCGGAATAACCGCTTGGCAAGTCGGATCAGCCTTGGCAGCATAAAGATCGCGATGAGAACGCCGATTCCGACGATGATCAGGATGAGGACAGGTGCGAATGCCGCCGCAAAAGTGGAGCCAATCGCGTAAACATCTTCCGCCGTGCTCACCACGAAGTTGGACACCGGTTCAGGGGAAGTATTGACGGCGGCTCTGGTGGTTGCCTTAGTCGCATGGGAACCAAACGCCAGAGAGCCCCCCAGCAGCCCGGCAACCACCTTGACCACGGGATCGTAATCGCCAAATGCCCCCGCGGCTAGCACCGCCCCTGCCGGAATGCGAATGAAGGTGTGAACCGCGTCCCAGGCCGAATCAATCGCCGGTACCTTATCCGCAACAAATTCGATCAAAAATAAAGCGGAGGACACTCCAATAACCCACGGACTCTCCAAAATCGAAAGCGATTGGGGAAGGTGCAGAGAACCAAAGCGAGCCAAGAGTCCGAGAATGGAGACAAGCGCATACAACCGGATTCCCGAAAGCCACGCCGCCCCCGCCGCCAGACCAAGAGTTTGGAGGAAATCCATCGTCGCTCTTATGACCAAAAATGGATAACTAAGGTTGCACAGTCCTAAACCAACTGCCGGTCGTCTAATCAGGTAGCTTGCGGTAGTTCAATACAGATGAGAGCCTGGTCGAGCCTAATTCGCCTCGTAACGGTTGTAGCGCCGCTTGCCATTCTTGTCTTCTGGGGCGCTTCTTACCTCATCGCTTGCGCGGAATACCTTGCGAACCCGGGCGCACCGGTGAAGCTGAACTATCGGGCGCCGGCGGGCGAACTCACTATCCTTGCCGATTCCTATGTAATCGACACTCACAACGGAGATATGAAGGTTGTTCGTCCCCGGGTTTTAAGCCCCGCCGGGATCGTGTTATTTTCCGCAGAACGTATCGAGGCCGAAGGTCTGCCCCTACTCGGGAACGAGACGCGCCGCGCAATCGTGAGCGTGAAGGGCGCTTACGGAACGATCCAGCGGCGGAAGACCGGGGAATTCGATCTGTTCGATTACCTTCCCAAGCAGGAGGGTCCCTCGGGCAACTTCCCTTATTCCGTATTTGTCGACCGAGGACGGTTGAAGTTTGTCGAGGCTACCGGACCGAAGAGTTACGTTAAGAACCTTTGGCTGACGGCCGTACGCGTGGACGGAGTTGGGGATCGTTGGGTGGCTTCAGGCGACGCCACGATCGTGGGGGTTGGCGACCTGGCATTGTCCATCCAAAACCAACCGAATGCCGGCGTCTGGATCCGGGGAAATTCAGATCAATTGGAACTTGCGGAGCTTTATCGTGCCTTCCGGCTCACCCGTGAAGGCAGCAAAACGCCGGTCCTCATGGATTTGAATGCTGATCGGATTACGGTGACGGGTCCGTTTGAGGTGCTTGTGCCGAGCAAAGCCGGTGTAAAAATCCAAACCACGCTTACCGCGGAGGCCGAGGGCTTTTACTACACGCGCGATTATCAGGCAGAAAAGGTTCGCTTTAAGGGTCTCATTACCGCGGATGGGGCGCAAGGCAAGCTGGATGCAACTCGGCCGGGCCTCGACGCGCAATTCAACGGAATCGCCCGGTGGGTAGATGGATTCCAACTCGGCGGCGACCTGGACGCATTTGCTCAGCGAACGGGGGCTTTGCCACAACCTATCCAAAGACAGATTCCCCGCGAGTTTGCCCTCGCGGGACCTCTGGACTTCAAGGGAAAAGTTGCTTACAGCAAGCCAACCGGCCTTCTGCTCAATGGTTCGACAAAGGTTGGGTCCGTTCGCGGATTCGAGGAGGAAGTTCGCTCACCTTCGGTTGACTTGGATTACGGTCCCGACCATTTGACGTTGGTGGCCCGAGCCGGATCTTGGCGCAATGCCCCGATTCAAGGACATTTGGCCATCGACAACCGAACACGCGCACTTTCCGGATTCCTAAAACTGTCGGGTCTGGACCTTGGCGGTTTGGCGCGGCGATTCAACGTTCCCAGAGTTACCGGCAAAGGGAATGTGGACCTTGTGCTCTCAGGCACCATCGACAAGCCGGTCGGCACCTTCCGCTCCGAAGGGCGGACCACCTTTGCCCTTACCCAGAACCAAATGCCACGCAGTGGGCAAATTGCGCTTGCCGGCACAATTCGCAACGGCAAGCTTTGGTTCGATCAGGCTTATCTTGTTTCCAGCGGACTGTCGGTCGCGGCCAACGGAACCTATGACTTGAACACCCGGAAATTGGATGTCGATGCGGTCGGCTCTGGCATCGACCTAGATCGCATCAACCCCGAATTGGAGGGCATTGCCCGGTTCAAGGCGGCCATAACGGGCACTTTGGACAATCCCTTATATCGAGGATCCGGCGAGCTGTTTGGACTTGTCGTCCAAGGCCAACCCATCCCGATCATCACCGGTGAATTTCGAGGCAATAAGAACTCCATTCTGGCTACCGAACTGAAAGCCGTTAAGGGAGTTTCACAGGCTCAAGGCCAGGTCGCCCTCACCTTCAAGAACATGGCCCTGAATGGAACCTTTAAGGCGCTAGGAGTTCAACTGAGCGACTTTCTTGGAGACGATTACCTCGCGACAATCGATTTGCCCGACGCCAGGCTGGGAGGAACCTTCAAGAACCCGACCTTCAATGCTACGGCTACGGCACGTGAAATTGTCATTAAGGGGAACAAAGTTGACTCGGCTTCCGCCGTTGTCAGCTACGCAAAGAATCTGCTTCAAGTCGACGACTTCATGGCGAAAGTTGGCGACGGCAAGGTCGACGGGTTCATCAGCTACAACGTAGCCAAGAAGGGCGGAGAAGCGAGCTTTACCGCCGAAAACTTGGCGCTGCAGAACTTCATTCCTGCGGATCTCCGAACAAACTTAGTTGCTATTTTGAACGGGGAAGCCGGCTTGACCTTCGGCCCGAACGGCTTCAAATCAGGCTCCGCAGAAGGCACTTTGAAAAACGTGACGGCCAATGAGACGCCCATTGGCGACGGCGACTGGCGAGTAAGCAGTGACGGCAAAGTCGTTACCGGTGACCTTTTCTTTGGCGGACTGACTAGCTCGGTCGATTTAACCGGACTCCGGTATGAAATCGATTCAAAGTCAGTGGCGGGGAATGTGTGGCTGCGAAACGTTCCGGTTCAGGATGTGTACAAAATTTCCCGCCCATACCTGCCCGTTTTAGACCAACAGTTAACGAATATCCTGGAACAAACGAACGGAACGCTGGGCCTCTCCGCCGATCTATCTGGAACGATTGAGCAACTGGACTTTGGGAATGGTGGATTTACCGCTGAGAACCTGAAGATTGGCGAGCGGCCGGGCGGAAATATCAAGGCATCTTTTGAGCGAAGAGATCGCGCCTGGACAATCGCAAATGCGCATTGGGCGGGCGGGCCATTGGGATTGGATGCCAGTGGGTCCTTTACGGAGGCCGGGGCGCTTAACTTGAGCGGGGAGATATTCGACGCGGACCTCAGTTACGTAAGCCTGTACGAACCTTCCTTCAGTTCATTAACCGGAAGGTTGAATTCGGCATTTGTGGTGAAGGGCACGACTCAGGATCCAGTGGTAACCGCGACGATCAATTCCAGCACCGAGTCCGGAATTGGGTTCAAAGATGCAAAGGGTGTGGTCCGCAATGTCTTTAACCTCCAAACCAAGAATGGCCCGTTGAGTATTTCCAACTGGAAAGGCGGCTCCGGCGGACTCGATGGGCAGGTTAATGTGACCTACCAGGGCTATGACGGACAATTGGATTTTAAACTCCCCTTCCAATTCCCATTCAACCTAGTGCCCGGTGCGCCCGTCGATGCGAGCTTCGTCCTGGCGGAGCGCCGAATTCAGGACGTCGAACAATTGGCAGGAACTTTCGACCCGGCGAGGAGCGAGGGCACGGTTGGCGGAGCCCTGAAGATCTCTGGAACCAAAGAGAATCTCACAACAATTGGAGACCTCGGCCTTAACGCCCCAAGACTTGTTTTCCGAGACGGTGGGCAGCAATATAACGATGTGAAGGCAACACTCGCGTTTCGACCTCAAAATCTCGCCGCAAGTATTTTGGGAAAGAGTGATCAAGGCGGGAGCTTCGAAGCACAAGCCCAAGCCGGAATTCCCAGTTTGGATGACATTCTTCGTCAGTTCCGGGCGGGAACTCTGGAAGAAGAACTGTTCGCTTCCAAGGTAACTGGAACCGCTACGGCAACGAACTTGATGGCAAAAATCCCTGTCGGAAGCGATGGTAGTGCCGGGGGAACCGTCTCCACCCAATTGAACATTGGAGGAACGCTGAAAGAACCTACGATTACGGGGAACGTTGACTTGGCTCGGGGCTTCCTTAACATGCCGGGGGAGTTCAACACCAGTCCTACAGAACTGGTACTTCCTATTCAGGCGCTTTTTGAAGTAAACCTGCGAACCACGAGTCCCGCGAAGTTCAAGAGTTCAACCGCAGACATCGATATGGTGGGCACGGGAAGAATTCAAGGAACGTTGACGGATTTAGACGCGACGGCTCAACTACGAGTCGACAAAGGGCAACTTCGTTTGCCGACGGCCCGAGTTAACATTGAACCGGGCGGGAGCATTCGTCCGAATCTCTCCATTCGAAACGGGATCTCTGATTCTAGGCTTGATGTTGAGCTGGAGGGCAAAACTCGAGTTGTCGCTTCGAAGATCGGAGTGGGCGCGCAGCGATACGACGTGACGCTCGATGTGCGGGGCGACTTACTCCAAGAGGGGGGCTTGAATCTGACGGCTTCCAGCGACCCGCCGGACTTGAGTCAAAACGAAATCCTGGCACTCTTGGGTCAGGTGAACCTGCTTCAAGGGATCGCCAGCGGCGTTCAAAGTGGGAATCCTGAATCCCAGATCCGGGACGCCTTCTTTGGGATCGCGGTGCCGTATCTGCTGGATCCGTTGACGTCTCAAATCGCATCCGCATTTGGATTGGACTATCTCACCTTGGACATCAACGCCCTGGACGGAGCCACGATCTATTTCGCTAAGACGATCAGCCGCGATCTGATTCTGCAGGGCAGCCGTCAGGTGTCGCAGGTCAACCAGAACTATCCGATCAAGTACGACTTACGGTTGAGCTACCTGCTCCGATTCGGGTCGCGGGGGGATCGGCGCCGGCTTACCTTCAATGTCGGTCTCGACGAGTTGCGTCCCTGGAAAATCGCCGTCGAATACTCATTCCGATTCTGATAACCTCAGCGAAGTTGATACATCTATTGCAATGAGGGAATAGAGCGATGCGCGCACTTCTGGCCGTTATCTTCATGTCTTTTTGCGTTCTTGGGTCTGCCCAAGAAGTCGAGATCCTTGGCGCCCACCACGTAAGCGAAGTTGCCATTAAGGGCGCACTCGCATGGAGCCCTGAACAAGTAGTCGATCAGGCCTGGCTTGCCGCGGCTAAACTGCGAATTGAGCGAATGGGCTTCTTCCGAAGCGTTGCCCTTAGCCTAGAACCGAAGGGAACCGGCCACGAAGTTCGCGTTCAGGTGGAGGAGTATCCAGAAGTTGCGGCGATCGATGTGATCGGCAATAAAGCGATTACATCTGATGCAATTTGCATGGCGCTCGACATTGAAATCGGCAAAATTTTCAACTCGAATGGACTTGTGGAACGGGTCAAAAGAGTCCGTGAACTATATTCCAAGAAGAGTTACTTCGGAGATGTGCTCACCCTCGACTTCGACCCGGAAAAGCCAACCCATCTGCGTGTCGAAATTGTGGAGATGACGGTGAATTCGGTAGTCCCGTACGGAAATCAACGCACCAAGAGCGACGCAATTCTTCGGCTTATCTACACCCAACCCGGAGAACCATTTAATCGCGACCGCTGGATTGGAGATCTTCGTCGACTCCAGGCCACTCATTGGTTTGAGGACGTGCACTCCTATAGCCGAGAATCGAGCCTCGGCAAGATCGATCTCATGCCCACATTTAAGGAGGCAAAGACCGGGGAGTGGACGGCAGGCGTGTCTGCGGAACCGGGCAGCCCAGTGGTTGGCACCTTTGGAATTGCCGAATCGAATTGGAAGGGCACCGGGCAATCTATCGCGTTTAAAGGATCACAAGGGGTCCACACGCAAGGTCCGACTCTGGAAGTCAACTACGGCAATCCATTTTTCACGTCCGACAACGTCGCCCTAGGCGTCTCCATTTACACTCGCAACTCTTACCGCTTTGCCGGGCTGGGAGTGGGCAGTACCAGCGACTCCAGCGACGAGGGAGTGGTGAGCGAGCGGAGAACGGGAGCAACCTTCGGGGTGAGCAAAAGCGTTTCAGAAAACTCGATTGCCCAGCTCAGCTTGAGGGTAGAGGATGTCCAGGCAAGCCGAATTTTGTCTGGACCCGGCATCACTCGGCAAAACGGAGCGCTTGCCAGCCTATTGGTAGGGTTCGTCCGGAGCCGCCGAGACGTAGATATCGATCCTTCTCGGGGCGACTGGCTTCGTCTTGGCCTGGAGCCTGGCTACTCGCGAATTACTCAGCTTGGCGGATCGTTAACCGGCGCCGCAGGAATTGGCGACCACACATACATGAAATCGACGGCGGAATATCGCACGTATTGGAGTCCGGACAAACGAGAATCGATCGAGGATATTGACAAGCCTGCGCGTACCGTTGCCCTCCGGGTCCGCTACGGATCCATTTTCGGAAGCGCTCCATTCTCCGAGCAGTTCTTCGTCGGTGGAACCGATTCCGTGCGGGGTTATTCCCAGGATCGGTTTTGGGGGAGCCAGATGCTACTCGGAACATTGGAATACCGCCATCCATTGTCCCGCGACTGGGGTTTGATCGGTTTCATGGATTACGGCGGAGCCTGGGGCGGATACGGCGGTATCGACGACTTCACGCAGTCTCGCAAGGTCGACCTTCACTTTGGGTACGGCTTCGGGTTGGGTTATCGAATGCCGCGAGTAGGACCTCTGCGTATCGATTTTGGGTTCGATTCGTCGGGCAAGATGCGCAGCCACTTCCAAATCAGCACGCCCTTCTAGGACCTCGGAAAAATACTGATAACGCAACAAAGCCCCACGCTTCTAAGGCTTTGGCGGTACAGGAAAGTTCGCCGGGCTCTATCGGAGGTAAAGTCAGCAGACTGGAACATCCGGGCGGGTCGCCTGCGTTTTACGAATGAACGCGGGGATCAGGAGGAAGATTGAACGTAAGGATTTGTACGATCGCTTTACTATGGCTAATTGTGGCGATCGCCAACGCACAAACCGCCGTTATCAAGTCGATCACGGTTAAAGGAAACAAGGAAGTCAGCACCGAAGCGATCCTCGCGGCAATGAGGACCAAGGTCGGCCAACCCTATGTCCAAGCCACCCTGGATGCCGACAAAACGACGCTCGAAAATCTGGGATTCTTTCAGGCCGTAGACGTCAGAGCCAATGCGGTCGACGACACCAATCGAGACGTCATTGTCCAGGTTGAAGAATGGCCGGTCGTGAAGGAAATCCGGGTCGTCGGGAATAAGGGAATCGCCACTGAGGACATCCTAAAAGAGGTCGATGTCGAAGTGGGCAAGATTTTCAACGCTCGAAGCGTTCAGCCCAGTGTTCAAAAGATCGAAGCACTGTACCAAAAGCGAGGCCTATTTGCCCGGGTTGAAGATTTCAAACCCCTGACCGAATCTCCTGGCACCATCAGCATTTCCATCATCGAATTGACCGTTAATTCCGTGTCGGTCCAGGGCGACACCCGCACGAAGCTGAGCGTGATGAAGCGGCTCATAAAGACCCGAGCTGGCGATCCTTTCCGTGCGGATAAGTGGACGAACGATCTTCGCCGCCTGGTCGGTACCCAGTGGTTTGAAAATGTTCGCAGCATCGAAAACCAGCCGGAGCCGGGCAAGATCGACCTGATTGCGGACGTCAAAGAGGGCCGAACTGGAAACTTCGGAGTTGGACTTCAGCTCGACCCCCGCAGCTCCTTCGCAGGAACGCTGAAGTTAAGTGATTCCAATTTCAAGGGCACTGGCCAATCCATCGGCGCAAGTTTGATCCAAGGCACCGCCGGCGGCGGACCCAGCGTGGAATTCGACTATGGAAATCCATTCTTGGATGATCGAGGTTCGGCACTAAACGTTTCTCTGTACAGCCGATTGATCTACCGATTCCAAGGTACTGGTTTCGGCAGTGACGACTCGCCAACCAAAGACGACATCTTCACCGAACGTCGGACGGGTGGCGCCGTCGCCGTCGGGCGCAACTTTACCGACACCCTGTCCGGAAACATCGCGCTTCGCTACGAAGACATTAAGACCAACGATTTAAACACGGACACGTCCACTGGGTTCATTCAACAAGACGGAACCCTGGCGACGGTGACTCTTGGCTTGACTCGAAACCGGCGCGACGTGGACATCGATCCATCTCGCGGAGACTGGTTCCGAATCGAGGTCGAGCCTGGGTTCGCCCACATTACGAAGGTAGGCGGCGACATCACCAGTCCGCTGGGTGACAAGAGTTACTTCAAAACCACCGCCGAGTACCGGGCCTATTGGAGCCCGCAAAAGCCGCGCGGCCGGAATGAACTCGACGCGGCAAGACGCGTCTTGGCATTCCGAGCGCGATATGGCGTGATTTCTGGAGAGGTTCCATTCTTCGAGCAATTCTTCTTGGGCGGCGCATCGACGATCCGGGGCTATGAAGAGGATCGTTTCTGGGGCAAGCAGTCGCTCCTTACGACGCTCGAGTATCGCCATCCAATTCAAAAGGCGTTGGCAGTTAGCGCCTTCATCGATTACGGTGGAGCTTGGGGCGGATTTGGCACCGTTGGAGAGTTCACCCAATCCAATAGCGCCAAGTTCAAACTAGGTTACGGATTTGGCGTGACCTTCAGATCGCCCTTGGGCCCACTTCGCCTCGACCTTGGATTCGACGATCGTGGAAAAAGCCGCACGCACTTCCAGATCGCGACGTCCTTCTAGATAGAAAATGATAAAGGTTCAACACATGGGCTGGGTCCTCGCTGCCGTCGTTGCCGGAGCAATGGCCGGTTCGGGGTTCCAGACCAAAACCGAAAAGTACGGGGTCGTCGACCTTGCGGACGTGTTCACCTCCAGTGAATTCGCAAAGTCGCAAACCGACGCTCTACGTAACCTGAGCGCGCAACGCCAGGACATCCTTCAATTCGTCAATACGTACCCCGTTATGTCGGCAGAGCAAGCTCAGCGTTTCCGTGAACTGAGCGTTAAGGCTCAGTTGGCCGGACCGGAGAAGACCGAGCTCGACAAGCTTAAAAACGACGTAATCGCCCAGGACAAGAAGTTCAAAGATCTGCAGATCAAAGCGCAGCCCACTCCGGAGGAAATCGCACTTCTACGTGAGTATAACGATCGCACCCAAAACATGGTCAAAACGATTGACCGATGGGCGCGAGAATTCGGCGACGAGCTCGGAGGGATGCAAGACAAGCTCCGCAAGGACACGTTAGATCGAGTTAAGGCTGCAGTTCAGGAAGTCGGCCAGAAGCAAGGTTACAGCGTCATCTACGACCAAACGATCGTGCCGTACGCGGCAAACAATATCACCAGCGATTCGCTCAAGGCGATGAATAGCAAAAGGTAAAGCGCAATCATGAAATTCGACAAGATCTCACAAATTGGATGGGTGGCGGCAGCCGGGCTAATTGCGGTTGCAGTGGCCAGTGGATTCCAAGACACTGCAAACAAAATCGCCGTGGTGGACATCGCTCAGGTAGTTGAAAAGAGCAACCATGGTAAGGCCAACCAAGATACGTTCACGAAGATGAAGAAGAATCGGGAAGACCTGCTTCAGTTCATCGACGACAATCGCGTCTTGACTACTGAGCAGGCTCAAGAACTCCGCACTCTTT
>DATFHI010000039.1:0-6086 GCA_035248525.1 Fimbriimonadaceae bacterium
GAATCGCAATCCCGCATTCGCCAGTGAGGAAGAGAGCACGCGGTACTTGACAAGCTTTTCTCGCACGTGGACGAATTTGCCTTGGGGAGCAAGAATCAGCCAGCCGTACCAGTCGGAACATCTCACTGTCTCCGCCACAAAGTTCCCCGCCACCAGCATTGCATCACGCCGAAAAATCGCGGAGCTTGCGATGATCCAATTCGAAGGAAGGATGTGGTCGAAGGAGCCGACAAGCGGCTCATCGAGGTCTCGGGCAACCGATGATCCGTCTTCGTAGACGTACCATCCGTCGGTATGGCAAAGAACAACATCGGGGTCGTCAAAATGGGGCAATTGGATTTCTAACTTGTTTGGAAGCCAATCGTCGTCGTGATCGATGAAGGCGATCAATTCTCCCTTCGCCTCTTCCACAAGCTGTTTGCGCGCGGCTCCGAGCCCGCCGTTCGCCGTGCGAATTACCCTCGCCCCCTTCGACTCCGCAATCTCCGCAGATGCATCTGAGCTGCCATCGTCGAGAACCAAGATCTCGTCCGGCTTTCTGCTTTGATAAAGAACAGTGTCCAAGACCTGCCCAATGGTTGCCTCGCCGTTATAAACCGCCATACAGACCGAGACCGTGGGCATCGAGTCAGTTTAGCTTGCGGCGAAGTAAACTATCGGCTTCACCGACGATGCTGGTCCGTAGTCTTATCTTGAAAACTTCCGCCTGGGGACCCGTCGAGCGGTTGGTGCGGCGTTCATTTCTCTTTCGGCCTCTCGTACGAAGATTCATCGCGGGGGACAAGCTAGATGAGGCTATCTCCGTCAGTAATGGGCTTATCGAAAAGGGATTGTTCGTAACCTTGGACTTCCTTGGAGAGAACACCAAGTCGGAAGCCGAGGCCCAAGCGGCCAAAACAACCTACAAGGAGATGTTGCAAACCATCGCAACCAGCCCTTGCTCCACTCCGCCCAAGGTCGTGAACCTGGTTAAGAAGGTTCCCGTCGCCGCGGGCAATTCCCCCGTCTCAACTGAGGAAACGCGGCTTGAAGCAACAAACATCAGCATCAAGCTAACTCAATGCGGATTAGATCAGGGTGAGGAGTTCGCGGAAAGAAACTTTCGGGAAGTGCTGTGGACGGCGAGTGAACGGCACAACTTCGTACGAGTCGACATGGAGTCCAGCGAATACACCGAGCGCACCATTCAGATGATCGACCGGGTCCGGTCGGACTTCCCCAACACCGGAACGGTGCTGCAGAGCTACCTTTACCGCACGGACGAAGATATCGAACGCATGATCGAGTGGCAAGCCAGGGTGAGGCTTGTTAAGGGTGCCTACCTTGAGCCCGCAGAGGTGGCGATTCAGGATAAGGCCAAGCTCGACGAGGCCTATGTGCGCCAAGCAAAGCGCCTTTTGGACGCGGCCCATTATCCGGCAATCGCAACCCACGACGAGAAGATCATCAACGAGCTCACCAAATACGTTTCGGAAAAGCAAATCGCAAAGGAGTCGTTTGAATTTCAGATGCTCTTCGGCATTCGTCGAGACCTGCAGGATCGGCTTCGAGCAGACGGATTTAACGTAAGAATCTACGTTCCCTTTGGCGATTCTTGGTACCCGTACTTCACCAGGCGCTTGGCGGAGCGCCCGGCGAATATTTTCTTCATTCTGAAGTCCCTTTTTAAAGGTTAGGAACCACCGGACCCCACTCCCTTCTTTGGAAAAGCGGGATGCGTTTCGTGCTTCGGCGCCTTCTTGGCAACCATGCTTTTCAAGACTTCAATCGCCTTATCGAGCTGCGGATCTCGGCCCGCCATTACCGCCGCCGGGTCTTGATCCACCTCGATATCCGGAGATGCACCCGTGCCCTCGATGATCCACTTGCCGTCGATGTAGGCTCCGTAGTTCGGAATGTAAAGCGATCCGCCGTCGATCATTTTGTAACCGCCGCCGCTGCCCACTTCCCCACCGCCGGTGGTTTTGCCGATAACCGGCCCGAGCTTCATTCTCTTCCAAGCCTCAATAAACAGCTCACCGTCGGAGAAGTTGCCTTCATTGCAGATCGCCACCGAATAGCCAAGATTCGACCAGTCTTCCCTGGACCACGATTGTCCGATTCGCGGTTGAAACCAAGCCGTCGGCTTCGCCCGGATGTTCTCGAGCAGAATGGATGAAATGTAGCCACCGCTGTTGTAGCGGGTGTCGTAGATCATTCCGTCTTTGTAAATGTTCTGGAATTGACCCTTGGTGAAGCCGATCAGACCGCTAGCCACCATGTCCGGTATGTGGGCGTAACCAAAATTTTCGCCCCCATGAGTGCGCACATACTCCGCCCGACCCACAACCCAGTCGTTGTATCTCAGGGCCGATTCGTCGCTCAGGGGTTGCACTCTAACAATTCTCGCTCCCGTCATTGTCGCGGAACTATTCACCGTGATTGCGACTGTCTGACCGGTCCGGCCAACCATTAGCGACTGCATGTCTCGATTGCGAGATACCCGCTGGCCGCCAATAGCCAAGATATAGTCTCCAGCCTTCACGTTCACCCCTGGTTCTGCCAGAGGGGATCGAACATTCAGATCAAAATCATCGCCTCGCAATACTTTGGTTATCCGAACGGCATCTTGACCGGGGACTGATTCAACATCGATCCCCAAGAATCCCATTGGGAGTTTCTTCGGGCTAAATGGATTTGGTCCGGATACGTAAGCGTGGCCAACGTTTAACTCGGACACCATATCCTTTACCAGCCGGGTAAGGTCTGCGCGGTCCCCAACCCGCGCAAGCAAGGGCTCATATTTCGCGTGGACAGCGTTCCAGTCCACCCCATGCATTCCTGGATCGTAGAAGAGGTCCCGCGCCATCCGCCACGACTCCTCGAAAATCTGCTTCCACTCGGATCGAGGCTCGATGGCGATGTTGTAATTGGCGACTTTAATGGCAGCGGGCAATGGCCCCGGAGCTACACCAGCGTCCACAAATGTAAAACCGCCGCCCGTACTAACCAGGAGCTTTTTGCCGTCGGCGGTTCGCTGTACTGAGTCCACCTTTTCCGCGATCGTGACCAGCGTTTTCTTGTCGATGTCGAACGCCTTGAGAATGCCTGGAGGCGGTCCGTCGAGCGAGGCCATTTCGTCGCCGTCGATCAGGAAAATCCGACCTGGAACGGTCTCAATTGCTCGGTAGCGGCCTGCTGGAATGGGCGTTTCAAATACACGGTCGGTAAGCCCGTCCCAATCCACGACCGTTGTCATTGGCTCTTCTTTTTTCGGCTCGGCCCCTTTCCCTTCTTCGTCATTTTTCGCCAGGAATGGCGACGCGGTGGCTTTGGCCAGGGAGACCATGTTCACCTTGGTGACCATGTCGAACGTGTACTTATGCGTAAACGTCGGATACGGTTTTAAGGCCCGGTCGGCGAGATACACCAGGTATTTGCCGGTCGCATCGAATTGCGGATTGTACGAGTCGACATTCGGACTGGACAAAACTGCCCGCTTACCGGATGAGATCTCGTAAAGGTTGACACGCCGCAACCAGTTTTCGTCGATTGCATGGAAAGCCAGGAACTTGCTATCCGGACTGAAAGAAAGCCAGGGCGCATAGGAGTCATAGCTGGCCGTTCCAGGGGCCTGGTTAACCACTGTCACGCGTCCCGTGCCAATGTCGACCAGAAGGATGCGGCCGTTGCGATCCCCCATCGCGACGTTCTTGCTATCGGGCGACCAAGTCAACGCATAAGTGTTTGATGCAAGTCCTTTTGTCACTTGTCGCGGTTCCGTCTGGCCATTTGGGTCACCCAACCAGACCTCATTCTCGCCCGATCGGTCGCTGATAAACGCGATGTGATCCCCGTCCGGAGACCAGGCTGGATATGAAGCTCGGGCACCGGGCTTGTTTTCCACCACCTGCATATCGCCATTCTGGGTCGCAAGGCTGACTATCTGTCCTCGAGCCTCAACCGCAATCCGCTTACCCGTTGGACCCGGCGTTGGCTGGGAAATGATCCCGGCTATTGGGATCACCGCCGTTCGCTCATGGACTCTATCCGAGCTGAGATCAAGGTCCAGATCCACGGCTTTGCCAGTGCCCGGATCGTAAACCGCTAACACAGAGCCATGCTGATAAACGATCCGCTTTCCGTCCGAGCCTGGATAGCGAATTGCTGTATCCGCGTAACGCGTAGCTTGAGACACGGCTTTTGTAGTTGGGTTGGCACGCCAGACGTTGCTGTAACCGCTTCTCTCACTCACGAAGTAGATTGAGTCGCCGCACCAGACCGGGGTCGTGTCCACCCCAGGATCGTTGGTGATCCGCTTGAATGACTTGTCGGCAGGATTATAAGTCCAGATATCATCCGCGCCGCCCGCTCGATATCGGAACCAGTTCGCCCATTCGAAGCTGGTGGGAACGTAGGCCAGCATGCCAGTACCCGAATAGTCTCCAAAGTAGCCTTGCGGAACCGCCACCTCTTTGGCTTGTCCACCGGCCATCGGAGCGACCCACAGCCTTTGGTATTCGGCGTACCGCGTCGACCGGAAAAGAACTCCATTACCGTCCGGCGTCCATCCCAGAACGTTCGCCCCGGTAGGATCAAAAGTTAAGCGCGACGGCGCCCCGCCATCCACCGGCATGACGTACACGTCGGTGCCACCGTCGTAGTTGGCCGAAAAGGCAATCGTTTTGCCGTCCGGCGAGAAGCGGGCATTGGTCTCCATTCCCGGATCGCTTGTTATTCTTTTTGCCTGCCGCGTCTGCAGATCGGCAAGCCATAAGTCCCCCTCTGACGTGAACACGACCATGTCGTCGTGAATGTCAGGCTTAGTTTGAAAACTGGGTGGAACGAATGCGTTCAGAGTTAACAGGGCAGCGATAATGCCGGGCATAAGTGAATCTTAGCGCGTGGCGCGAAAATTCTCAAACCAATCGCCAAACTTACGCAACACCTTGCCCCGATGGCTAATGCGGTGCTTTTCCTCCGCCGTCAGATCCGCCATCGTGCAACCCAACTCCGGCAGGTAGAAGATTGGATCATAACCAAAGCCTCCGGCGCCTGAACGAGTAAAGGCGATTCTGCCTTCGCAAATGGCGTCGAACAGATACGTTTCGCTCTCAGAATTGGGAGCGGAAAGGGCGATATAGCATCGAAATCTTGCGCCACGGCCCTTCTCGGGCAATCTCTCGAGCAATTCCAACACTCGAGCGATCTTGTGGTCGAACGAACTTTCCTCGCCTTCAAAACGCTTCGAGTGAACTCCTGGGGCTCCGTCCAAAGCATCGATCTCGAGTCCCGCATCATCGGCTAACGACCACTCGCCGGTAAATCTGGCCGCCGATTCCGATTTTATTCGAGCATTTTCCGGATAAGTCTCGGCCGTTTCTTCCGGTTCCGGAGCACCCGGAAAGTCGGCGAGGGTGAGAATTTGCAAATCTGGGAATCGCTCACCCAAAATCTCCACCATCTCACCCGCTTTTTTGCGATTGTGGGTTGCGATGACCAGTCGCTGGATCAATTAGATCCCCAAAACGTCGCGCTGGGCGGCAATCAGTTCGTCAATTCCCTTCTTCCCAAGCTTCAACATTCGACCGAGAGTGTCGGCGGCAAACGGTTCCTGCTCCGCCGTGCCCTGAATCTCTACGAACTTGCCGGACTCCACCATCACGACGTTCATGTCGGTGTGTGCGGTGCTGTCCTCGTCGTAGTTCAAATCGAGGATTTCTTGACCACCCCGGATTCCGACGGAGATCGCCGCAATCGGTTCTTTAATCGCCATTTGCTTAAGCATGCGGTTCTTCATCATCCACTGCATGGCATCGTAAGTGGCGACATAGGCGGCGGTAATGGCGGCGCAGCGAGTACCGCCGTCCGCCTGGATGGCATCGCAGTCGATGGTTATTGTGCGCTCGCCCAGTTTGTCGAGATCGACCACGGTTCGCAACGCACGTCCTATAAGCCTCTGAATCTCCATCGACCGGCCATTTGGCTTCATCAGGTCGCGCTGGTTTCTTTGGCGTCCAGAGCGGGGCAACATGGAGTATTCGGCGGTCAGCCAGCCTTCACCTGAACCTTTCTTGAACGGCGGCACGCGGTCTTCAACCGTTGCG
>DATFHI010000040.1:0-7444 GCA_035248525.1 Fimbriimonadaceae bacterium
TCGTCGCGGCCGCGCGAAGCATCCGAATTCCTTACTTCATCCACGAAGCCAACTCGGTGCCGGGACGGGCGAACTTGCTGTTCGCCAAACAGGCAAAGGCGTTCACCACTCTCTTCAAATCCACCGAGAAATTTGCACCCGGCGTCGATTGCACCCGGGTAGGACAGCCCATCCGACAAGAGTTGCGCCAGGCATGTTCAAACCGGAAAGTTGAATCAGATTTTGTGCTTTGCGTAGGTGGTTCTCAGGGTTCGGAATTTCTGAATGGCTGCGTGCCGCGAGCCTTTGCAGGCGAAATATTGGGCAGCGCAAGGCTTTTGCTGGCGAGTGGACCCAAGAATTTCGAGACGACTCTTCGGATGGTCGACGAATTGGGGATTGCCGACCGCGTCATGGTTAAGTCTTATCTGGAAACGCATGAATTGCTGGAGGCGTACCAAAGGGCCAGTGTGATCGTCGGACGAAGCGGTTCCAGCTTGGCCGAATTTGCCGTGTTTGGAATTCCGTCGGTCTTAATCCCCTTGCCCAACTCCGCGGGCGATCACCAACTTCATAATGCAGAAGAGTTTGTTGAAATGAACGCCGCCACGCTAATTCACCAGTCTGATGCCACCCCGAGTCTGGTGGCGGGGGCAGTGGCCGGCTGGATAAACGATTCTTCCAAGCGGACGGCCGCTAAATCCGCACTCCATGATTGGGACATTCTGGATGCGACCGAGAGAATTTGGAGATCGATTAGCGGAGTTGCGAATTGAGGAAAGCCGCGGAGATCGCTTCGGAGTTCGCGCCACGTTCTGCGCTCGACGGTAAGTCAAGCTTCTTCCTCGTTGGGATAGGCGGAGCGGGTATGAGCGCCTTGGCCCGCATGCTCAAGCACCGCGGCTACGTGGTCCGGGGAACAGATTCCACTTTCTCTCCAGAAGTTGAAAGGTTGCGGTCGGAAGGTATTGAAGTCAAGATTGGTCATTCGGGCGACGGTCTGCACGAAGGCGATGCGGTGATCCTCACCGATGCGATCGATCTTTCCATCTCTCCAGAGGTTGTTCGAAGCCGGGAGATTGGCCTGCCGCTGTTCCGCCGATCGCAAGCCCTGGGGTGGTTGCTCAAACCGTACAAGGTCATAGCGGTTACGGGCACCCATGGCAAAACCACGACGACGGGGATGACCGGGGCGGGACTCATCGCGGCCGGACTAGATCCATTGGTTGTGGTCGGCGCAAGTATCCCGGAGTGGGGCGGGCCAGTTCGCGAGGGCAAGGGTGAGTGGGCGGTGGTGGAGGCGTGCGAGGCGTATGACAGTTTTCACGACTTGGACCCGCATACCGTGGTTCTCACCAACTTGGAATTGGATCACACCGACTTTCATGGCAATTGGGAAAACCTGAAAGGCAGTGTTGTGCGCTTTGTGTCAAAAATCGAAGGCGGCAGTTTTATCTACTACGCGACCAGCCCAGGTGGATCGGAGGTGGCGGAAGCGATTCACCACGACACGAAAATTCCAATTACCGGCTATGTGGAGGGCCCTTTGGGAATTGGTGGAAAGGATGGTCCGTTAACCCACAAACCCTTGCCGCCGCTGGCCCTGCCCGGTGAGCACAACCGCATCAATGCCGAAGGCGCTTTTCACGCTTGCCTAGTGGCCGACGCGGATGCCGATTTAGCGGCACAGGGGATTGCGAGCTTCACGGGCGCGGAGCGTAGGCTGCAAGTCCTCCAAGAGAGTCCAATTACCGTTATCGACGACTACGCCCACCACCCTACCGAAATCGAAGCCTCTTTGCAAGCAATTCGCGAGCGATTTCCTCGCGGACGCTTGGTGGTGGCGTTTCAGCCGCATCTCTATTCCCGAACTGCCGACAATATTCCGGGATTCGCCAAGGCTTTGGATTTGGGGGATGTGGTCTTCCTTACCGACATCTATCCCGCCCGAGAGGATCCGATTCCTGGTATTTCAAGTGCGCGGATCGCCGAGTTGATCAACAACGAGTGCCACTACATTCCAAGCCGTTACCTTTTGCCACGGAAAGTCGCAGAGTTCGCCAAGCCGGGCGACATCGTCGTGGGAATGGGAGCGGGGAATATCGCGGAATTCGCTCCCGACTTTATCCGCGAGTTTGACCGCAAATCCAGCCACCAGGTTTCGCAGCCAGAAAGCCTTGCCATTCTGGTTTTGGCGGGGGGCGACAGCTCGGAAAGGGAAGTGTCTATCCTCAGCGGACGAGCCATTCACGCCGCGCTCCAGGAGTTAGGCTTCAAATCGAAACTGGTGGACCTCACCGAATTGGCCCTTAGCAAAGGCGATCTCTCGATCTTGATTGGCGAGGATCGTCCTGACCTCGCCTTCCTCGCTACCCACGGAACCCACGCGGAAGATGGCGCGCTCCAGGGTCTGCTGGAACTCTTCCACATTCCATACACCGGTTCAGGAATACAAGCGAGCGCAATTGCCATGGACAAGAATCTCACGAAGCAGATTCTTGGGGCAAACGGCATCCGCGTTCCTCAAGGAAAGTTCATCAAAGCTTCATCCGAAGCCAGGGAATTAACAGCTCCGGTGGTCGTCAAGCCAAATCAGGAAGGCTCCACGGTCGGACTGACCTTCGTAGAGCAGACTTCAGAGCTCCTTAAAGCGATTGAACGTGGGCTTTCCTACGGCGGAGAATGCTTGGTCGAGGAGTGGGTACGTGGAGTGGAGATATCCGTGCCAGTATTGGGCGACCGTGCGCTGCCTCCAGTGGAGATCGTGCCCAACGCCGGCGCCTACGACTTTGCCGCTAAATACACGCCCGGAGCAACCAATGAAATTGTCCCTGCACGCCTGCCAGGAGCCGTGTTGGAACGGGCGCAAGAGACTGCCGTTCGGTGTCATACATTGCTCGGCTGTCAAGGGGCGACCAGGACCGACATGATTGTCTCGGACGGTGAACTCGTCGTCCTCGAGATTAACACTCTGCCCGGTATGACGGGCACCTCCTTACTGCCGAACTCCGCTCGGGCGGCCGGCCTGAGTTTCAATGAGCTCGTGAAATGGTTCGTCGTCGATGCCCTGGAGCGATATGGCGCGAAGGCGTAGACGCGCCCCGATCAATTGGAAGCCTTGGATTGTCACCGGGTTGGTGGCAAATCTCATTCTAGGGACCTTTTACAGCCCATTGACGGCGGTGGTTAAGGTTCAGGTGTCCGGCGCTAATCCGGCGGACCAACCCAGAATTAAGGCGATTTTGCAGCGGATCCACGATCAACCGGCGATGCAAGTCGATCGCAACTGGGTCGAAGCAAAGATGTTGGAGCAAAGCGCCATCTTCCAAGCCGACATGACCCGGAACGTATTTGGACGCGCCAGGGTTAATTTGCAATATCGGCGTCCAGTGGCGAAGGTTGCCGGGATGCCGGGAATCGCGTTGGGACGAGACGGAGTTTTGTTTCTTTCAAAGGACAATTTAGAAAGTTTGCCAAGTGTTCTACTTCCCGCCTCCGCAAACCTCCCGGGAGCCGCGATTGTCGGGACTTGGAGGTCGGGCGAAGTGGCCGTATTAGCCGCCGAAATGAATGGATTTATGCCAGATAAGCCACTAGAAATTGTCCCTTTGGAAACCGGCGGATTGTGCTTAAATATAGGTTCAAAGTTCGCGGTCGAATTGGGTTATCCCGAAAAGCTCGAAGAAAAGGTGGATTTCCTACGTAAACAGGTGGAAGACGATCCTGCACTTCTCGAGAGTGGCAAGACGTTAAACCTCGTCAGCATCGAACGTCCGAGCTATCGCCAAGGCATCGTAAAGGTCAGATAAATGAATCCGTTTGCAAGTCGAACTTCTGGGAATTCGTGGGTGACTTCAGTTAGCGCCATGTCGCTGGTACTCGGATTTATGATTGCCTCGGCGTGGGTCAATACGGAAACTCGCCGAAGTCGCCTGGGACTCCTTGGCCCGGCCCAGGGCAATCGCGTGCAGAGCGGAACGATCGACATGCAGGACGCTGTCGCCTCCACCCAGGCCGAAGTTGCCAAATTGCGGACGGAAAATACGAAGCTCCAGAACGCCATGGCGTCGCAGACTTCATCGACCAAAGCCCTCAACGACAGTTTGCAGGAAGCTAAACGGCTGGCCGGTCTGACCGACTTGGAGGGCCCGGGGATTCGGGTTGAATTGCGCGACAGCAAGAAACCCGCGAGCGCCATTTTTCCAGGAGATTTGATCATCCACGACGTCGACGTGCTGAAGGTGGTGAACGAACTTTGGAATGCTGGCGCGGAAGCGATCACCGTGAATAATCACCGAGTGGTCGGAGGCACGTCCTTCCGATGCGTCGGATCCGTCATTCTCGTCGACGATGTGCGGATCGCGACTCCCATTGTTATTCGGGCAATTGGCGATCCAAACACGCTTACTGGTGCATTAGAACTTCCGGAAGGGGTGTTGGCCGACCTCAAAGAGATCGATCCTGCCATGGCGGTTATAAGCAAAGTCGATCAGCAACGACTTCCCGCATACACTGGCTCAACCGCAACTCGCATTGGCTCTTTGCCCAAGGATTCCAAGTAATTGATCCTCGTTCCAATTGTCGCGTTGCTGATTGGGGCGGCGATGGCGCTCCTCCTCAATCGCCCTCTTACCGGCGCAGTAGGTCAGTACCTGGCGGTGGCGTGTCTGGCGGGTTTGGATAGCGTGTGCGGTGGCATCCGTAGCGGATTGGAAGGCAAGTTCCGCAATGACGTGTTTATCACCGGGTTCATTTTCAATATCCTTATTGCGTTCTTTCTGGCCTGGCTTGGCGACCAGATTTATATCGATCTCTTTCTGGCGGTCGCCCTGGTTCTGGGAGCCCGTATATTTAACAATTTAAGCTTGATTCGGCGATTTTTGTTAACCAAGTGGCAGGATAACCGCGAGAGAAAGCGAATGCAACAGATGGTTCAGACCGCAGGTCAGCCGGAGACTCAACCATGAGGACGCATTCCAATGGTAAACCCAAACCGCCAACTTCAGGAGATTGGATCGCCGTTCTCGACATCGGTTCCTCTAAGGTCGTCTGCTTGGCGGCAACCGACGATGGCGAAGGCGGATTTGATCTCGTTGGACTTGCAGTAGCGGAATGCAAAGGCGTCAAGCGGGGCGTCGTTAGCGACCTCGAGGAGACTAGCCGGGCGATCGATGCCGCCGTTCGTAGAGTCGAGCAGCAATTGGACGCCAAGATCGAGTCGCTCGTCGTCACCATCAGCGGAACTCATCTGGAAGGGCACAACGCCATGGGGATGGTTCCCATTTATCCCCGCTCGCGCCAAATCTCCCGCGAAGATGTGCTGCAGGTGATCAATCACAGCCGGCAATTCATGATTCCGCCCGACCGGGAAATGATCCAAGCTCTGCCGCGCGAGTTCAAAATCGATGGCCAACGCGGCATCCAGCGGCCAATCGGAATGAACGGCAGCAAGCTGGAAGTGACGACCTATATTGTTACCGGTCAGTCAACCCACATCCAAAATATCGAGAAGGCAATTGCGGCCACGGGTCGGCGAGTAGAGCAGTTGATTGTCAGTTCGCTTGCATCCGGATTAGCGGTATTGACCGCGGATGAAATTGAGCTTGGCGCGGCGGTGGTGGACATCGGCGAAGGCAACACCGATGTTGGAGTATTCCAGGGCGGTTCGATCGTCTTCAGCGCCACGATTCCCGTGGGCACGGGCTTGGTGACCTCGGATATAAGCAAGCTGCTTCGCACGTCGCCGGAAGAGGCCGAGCGGCTCAAGGTGCTTCATGCCTCGGCGATTGCGACTGGAGTTCCAGAATCTGACTCTGTCCAGGTTTCACAACTCGGACATCCGGATCCAAGGCCTCTGCAGCGCAAGGTACTATGCGAAATTACCGAAAGTCGCATGCGAGAGCTGGCGGTGATGGTAAAGCAGCTTATCGAAAAGAGTGGACTTTACGCGGTTTTGCCCGGCGGAGTCGTTCTTACCGGAGGTGGAAGCTTACTTCCGGGTACAGACAAACTCTTCGCCGAGACGTTAAAGCATCTTTTGGTGCGGCGAGCCGAGCCCAAGATGCTCGGCGGGCATGGAATGGATACGGATCGACCTGGGTTGGCGGCGGCAGCCGGCGCGGCCCGGTTTGGGATCCAATGTTTTGAAGATGAATTAGGACCAGTTTCGGGAGGCGGCGTAAAGGCGGCCATTCGAAGCATCTTTTCGCTAATCAGCGGGAAATCATGATCAAAGTGAACGGGAAGATTGTCGAGAAAAAAATGGCGCAGCAAACAGCAACGATTAAGGTAGTCGGCGTAGGCGGTGGCGGTTCCAATGCGGTGAACCGGATGATCGAAAGCGGGATCCATGGCGTGGAGTTCATTGCCATGAACACCGACATTCAGGTTTTGGATCTGTCAGGCGCACCAAAGAAGGTCCAACTGGGCGCAAATCTGACGCGCGGACTGGGAGCGGGTGGCAATCCAGAAATCGGTAAGAGCGCGGCTGAAGAGAGCAAAAACGACATCCGAAAGGCTCTCGAGGGCGCGGATATGGTTTTTGTGACGGCTGGAATGGGCGGTGGCACCGGTACTGGCGCCGCACCCGTAATCGCCGACCTCGCGCGGGAACTAGGCGCATTAACTGTCGCGGTGGTAACAAGGCCATTCACCTTTGAGGGGCCCCGCCGATCCCGCTTGGCAGAACACGGTGTGACCTCTCTCATGGGTCGGGTCGACACCATCATCACGATTCCGAACGACCGCCTTCTCAGCGTGGTCGAGCGGAAGACTACGCTGGTCGATGCATTTCGCGTTGCCGATGACGTCCTCCGACAGGGTGTGCAGGGCATCAGCGACATCATCACGATTCCCGGACAGATCAATGTGGACTTCGCCGACGTTCGAGCAGTCATGACGGACGCCGGGCCGGCTTTGATGGGAATTGGCTATGGAGTTGGCGAGCAGCGTGCGCTGCAGGCCGCTCAGTCCGCCACGAACAGCCCTCTTCTGGAGCAGACGATTCATGGCGCAAAGGGTCTGCTGGTGAACGTCACCAGCAGCGAGGACTTGACTCTGGCCGAAGCAAACGAGGCCCTGCTTTACATCCAAAGCATGTGCGACGAAGAGGAAGCCAACATCTTCTTTGGCACCGTGGTGGACCCAAGCATGGACGGAACCGTTCGAGTCACCGTATTGGCTACTGGATTCAACCCGTATTCGGCTGAGGGCCGCAAGGTGGCGGACGCGACCTACAATGCGCCTCAACCCGAGGCAGCAGAGATTCCGAAAACGGCGGTTGTTGCGAGCCAGGCATCGCCCAACGCGACGGTAACCCGGGTAGAGCCGAAGCCGCTGTTCAATCGAGAAGCGGTATCCCGATCTAACAACTTCGATGCATCTCAGGTGTTCGAAGAATCGGACTTGGAAATCCCGGCATTTATCCGCGAACGTAAGAATAAGTCCTAGTTTCGGATATCGAGCT
>DATFHI010000041.1:0-6918 GCA_035248525.1 Fimbriimonadaceae bacterium
CGGAACAGATATCTCCCACTCTAATTCCGCATCGTTACGCTTCCAATTGCTCCGAATCAGACCATGGGGAGATTCGAATTCGCACTCGATCCAGTCGAGTGTTTCGCTGGGCATGGGTCGCAAAACGAAACGCTGAAATCCTGGCGTTGCTTCATCGAGCTCGATTCCAGCGACCCGTGAGAAAAGCCACTCCCCGATTGCGCCATAGGCGTAGTGGTTAAAGCTGTTCATTCCCGGATCTTGGAATCCGGATTCATCCGTCCAACCATCCCAACGCTCCCAAATGGTCGTCGCACCCTGAGTCACTGCATAAAGCCAACTGGGCCATGTCTTCTGGTGCAAAAGCTTGTATGCGACATCCATTCGACCGTTGTCCGACAGCACGTACGGCAAATAGGAGCTGCCCACAAAACCGGTGGAGAGATGCCAGTCGCGGGTTTCGATATCATCCACGAGCTTTTGAACTGCGGTGGGGCGCAGCTCTTCTGGCACCAGATTGAAGTGCAGAGCTAGGACTTGGCTCGTTTGACTGCCGGTGGCGACGGTGCCGTCTGCCTTCACGAATTTCTGGATAAAGGCGTCTCGAATTGCGGCATGCAGTTCCGTATATCGAGCTTCATCGTTGGATTCTCCGAGCGCGGCGGCGATCTTCGCCATAAGCTCCACGCTGTACACGTAATACGCGGTTCCAATCAGCTCATGGGGTGTCTCCGCCTTGATGGATAGCCAGTCCCCAAACCCTCGGAATCCCTCAAATCCTTCATAGACTCGAATGTGGTTTTCTGCGGTGGTCGCCAGATAGTCGATGAACCGCTTGAAAGCTGGATAATGCCGCCGCAGGATCCCCAGATCGCCGTAAGCCCGATACAACTGCCACGGACAGATGATGAAAGCGTCGGACCAGGCGGGACCACCTTCACCCCCCACGGCATTGGTATTCGGAGCGGTGGGTGGAATGCAGCCATTGGGTTCTTGGGCATCCGCCAAATCCTGAACGTACTTCGCGAAGAAGCCATCCACTTCGCGCAGATAGGTCGCGGTTCGGATGAAAACCTGAGCGTCGCCAGTCCAACCCAGTCGCTCATCCCGTTGGGGGCAGTCGGTGGGAACATCCAGGCTGTTGCCGCGCCAACCCCAGTCGATGTTCTCCACGAGGCGGTTGATCAGTTGGTCGCTGCACCGGAAATGACCAACCCGCCGAGTGTCCGAGTGGACAACTTTCGCGCGCAACGAAGCCATGTCCGGCTTTTTATCAAGTCCGGCGAGTTCCACGTAGCGGAAACCGTGGAAAGTAAACTTGGTCTCCCAATTCTCTTCACCCACTCCGCTGAATGTGTAGTAATCGGTCTGCTTGGCGGAGCGCAGGTTGGCGGTGTAGAGGGCGCCTTTGGAATCTAAGACTTCTCCAAACCTGGCGGTAAGCGTTGTTCCTTCTGGCGCGGTGAGCTGTGTCTGCAGATGCCCGACCAAGTTCTGGCCAAAATCGACGATGAATTTTGCTTTCGGCCAAGCCGGCAACTCAGTGACGGAGACCGGTTCGAGAGTTTCAGAAACTACGGTCGGCGGCCCCTCGGCGCTGAGAATCTCCAGCCCCTCGGGGGCTTCCCAAACCTTTACCGGCTGCCAATTCTCGAACTTTTGACGGGCGTCGTAGGCTTCGCCCATGATGAGATCGGCCTCGAGCGTAGGCCCGTAGGAATGCACCCAATCTTCATTGGAGGCCAGCAATAAATCCCAATCGAGGCTTAATTGGCAAAGCAGTTTTGGGCGATCTCCATACAATTGGCGTCCTCGCCATTCAACATGGCCACAGTACCAACCGTCGCCCAAGTCGAATTCCAAAATATTTTCGCCTAGGACCAGAGCTTCGGTGATATCGATGGCTTGGTAACGTACGCGCTTTGCGAAGTGCGTCCAACCTGGGGACAACTTCCAATTTCCGACCGTTTGTCCGTTCACCATGGCGTCGTAAACGCCCAGGCAAGCGACATAGAGCCTTGCGGTTTTGAAGTCTTCGTCGACATTAAACGTCTTCTTGAGTCTGGGTACGGGCGCCGCGGTTCGTGGTCCACCGGCAAGCTGGCCAGATATCCATCGACCCACCCAACTATCAGGACCGGTCTCCCAAAACGCCGTTGCTGGCAAATAGGCCGCGTCCCCGTTCCAAGATCGCACTTCAACGGAGTATCGAGTCTCCGGTCGAATGGCAGGTCCGTTGTAGGAAATCCAATGCGTGTCGGAGGAAGGAACCAATCCGGAATCCCAGATGGTTTGCCCGGCAGCCTGAACGACAATTTGATACTCCGTCTGAACGGCGCCCGTGCGGTTCGAACTGACTATCCAACTAAATGTTGGCTGGGGACAGTCGTATCCCAAAGGATTCGTCAGATATCCAATGCGCAGTTCTTGAACGCGGTCCATCGCCTCTTATCGTGCCAGGTTTGCCATGCGGAAAGAAACCTCGCCGTCGAACTTCAAGTAACCTCAAATGGATGGCGGAAACTTATCAATTTGGATTGGTCGGACTCGGCACCATGGGCAGAAACCTCGCGCTCAACGTTTCGGACCATGAATTCTCCGTCATCGGGTTGGCGACCAGCGAAGAAAAGGCGGCGAATTTTTCCAAACTCGGAGAAGGGCGCAAGCTGACCGGTGTCTGCGGTCCAGAATCATTCATTGCCGCCTTGGAAAAGCCCCGAATTGTGATGATGCTGGTTCCCGCCGGCGATCCGGTCGACGCCGTTATTGCGGAGCTAAGCCAATACATGGAACCCGGCGACTTCTTTATCGACGGCGGTAATTCGCATTTCACCGATACGGACCGGCGCTACTCACAGCTTCTTTCCAAAGGGATTGGATTCATCGGAATCGGAGTTTCGGGAGGTGAGGAAGGCGCACGTCACGGACCGAGCATGATGGCGGGTGGCCCACCCGAGAACTACGAGCGTGTTCGATCGATCTTGGAGGCAGTCTCGGCAAAGTATCAAGGCGACCCATGCGTAGCGTTGCTCGGCAAAGGCGCCGCCGGGCATTACGTGAAGATGGTGCACAACGGAATCGAGTACGCCCTGATGCAGTTGATCGCCGAAGCTTATGACCTGATGAAACGAGTTGGGGGTCTGGGCAACGGCGATATCGCCGACCGGTTTTTGGAATGGACGGACGGCCCCTTCGGAGGCTTCTTAACCCAGATAACTTCGGATGTCTTACGGATCAGAGACGAAGGTTCCGGTAAGGATTTGGTCGACCTGGTACTGGACAAGGCCAAGCAAAAGGGAACTGGAAAATGGACGTCCCAAGATGCATTGGACCTGGGCGTTCCCATTCCCACTATCGACACGGCAGTCTCGGCTCGGCAGCTTTCGGGCCTGAAGGAAGAACGGACTATCGCCGCGCAAAAGGTTCCCATGATCGAGACGGAAAAGAAACTTCGAGTTGCGGAGATGGGAGATGCCCTGCACTTGGCTTTTCTCATCGCGTATTGCCAGGGAATCAGCCTTCTGAGTGCGGCCAGCGAAGAGCACGGCATGGATATCGACCTGGAGGGTTCGGCTCGAGTCTGGCGGGCGGGCTGCATTATCCGGTCCAAGCTGCTAGAACCGTTGCGCGTCGCAATTACCCAGTCCAAGGGCGGATCTTTGCTCTTTCAGGAGCCATTCTTGAAAGACGTGCGGGCGCTTATGGCCGCGCTGAGACATGTTTGTATCGCCGCCATGGAAGCGGAGGTTCCCGCTCCTTGCTTTTACTCGGCGCTCGCCTATCTAGACGGTTATCGCACGGCGCGTCTGCCGGCCAACCTCATTCAAGCGCAGCGGGACTACTTCGGCGCACATACCTATGAGAGGGTCGATCAGGAAGGCAGCTTCCACTCCGATTGGGGGCCAAATTGAACCGCGCGACCACTCCGACAATCTTCGTTATCTTTGGCGCAAATGGTGACTTGAGCAAGCGGAAGTTGCTTCCCGCGCTCTTCAATCTCTATCACGAAAAACTCCTGCCCGAGAAATTCCTGATTATCGGCAACGGTCGCCGTGGCGACCTCGCCAGTTGGAAGCGGGAGATGCATGAGGGGGTAGAGACCTTTTCTAGGCGTGGAAAGCCGGATGAGAAAGAGTGGCGAGAGTTCAGTCAGCATCTGGAGTTCGCATTGGGGGGACTCGACGATGCCGAAATGTTTCATGGCCTTAAATCCAAGGTCGATGAACTGACCAAAGAGTGGAAAACGGAGCCCAACCGAATTTACTACCTTAGCATCCCTCCGGCCCTCATCGAGCAAACCGTTGCCAGTTTGGACGCGGCTGGTCTGACTAAGGACGATGATCACGATCGGATCGTCATCGAGAAACCATTTGGATCGGATTTGGAATCGGCTGAGGAGCTGAATGCAAAGGTGATGAAGGCATTCAAGGAATGCCAGGTCTACCGTATCGACCACTACCTGGGCAAAGAGACCGTTCAAAACCTACTCGCATTCCGATTCGCCAATGCTCTCTTCGAACCTATTTGGAATCGGAGCTACATCGATCACGTGCAGATCACGGTCGCGGAAGAGGTCGGAGTTGAAAGCCGGGGTTCGTTCTACGAGTCGGCTGGAGCCCTGCGCGACATGATTCAAAACCACCTCCTGCAGATCATGTGCATGATCGCGATGGAGCCGCCAGTGTCGTTCGAGGCCGACGAAGTACGCAACAAGAAAGTCGACGTGCTTAAAGCCGTTCGTCCAATTCCTGCCGGGGATATGTACAAATATGCGGTTCGTGGGCAGTACGGATCTGGTTATTCAGAGGATGAGAAAGTTATCGGTTACCGGCAAGAGGAAGGGGTCAATCCCGATTCCCACACTGAGACGTATGCCGCGATCAAGCTATACGTGGACAACTGGCGCTGGCAGGATGTCCCTTTCTATCTGCGGACCGGCAAACGTTTGCCGCGGAAAGTGAGTCAGGTAAGCATCGAGTTCAAGCCTGTCCCGCACCAAATTTTTCCCGATGCCGCCGGAGACCATTTCGAACCGAATCGGCTGATCATAAACATTCAGCCAAAAGAGGGAATCGTGTTGCGGTTTCAAGCAAAGCAACCGGGCAAAGGGATGCGGCTCCAAACCGTCAGCATGGACTTCTATTACAGCGAAGCATTCCATGTCGAGCCTCCGGAAGCGTATGAGACCCTGTTGTACGACGTTATGCTCGGCGACTCCACGCTTTTCATGCGCGCTGATCAAGAACAACTGGCGTGGGCTCTGCTGCAACCCATCTTGAACATCTGGACCAACACTCCTTCGGCCGACTTTCCCAACTATGCCGCGGGCACGTGGGGGCCAGAAGCTGCCGAGGCGCTCATCGCCCGCGATGGCCGGAGTTGGCACTCCATGCCGGTGGATGGACCGCATTGAACCAGAAGATCCGCGTATTCCCCGATGCGGAGTCGATCGCCAAGGAATTCGTCCAACACGTCGAGACAGCCGTCGCCAAAACCGTCGCATTGGAAAACTTGCCGTGGCGAGCATGCAAAGTCGCTTTATCCGGCGGGTCTACGCCAAAGCGAGCCTATGAGCTATTGTCCAAGTCCGACCTGGACCGCACCAAGCTCGAGCTTTATATGGTCGACGAACGTTATGTCCCTCCCACTGACGAGCGAAGTAACGAAAAAATGATTCGGGAGGCGTTGGCCGGGCAGGATTTTCGGTTCTTCCCGATGTTCAGCCCAGGAGGCGTCGAGCCTGCCGCCGCCACTTATGACGAGCTTTTACGCCGCAACGTGGACAAGTTCGACATTGTGCTCCTCGGGATGGGAGACGACGGGCACACCGCGTCCATTTTTCCCAGTATGTGGCCCGATGAAGGCGCCGGGCGGTTTTGCGTGGCTTCGAAGGCGCCGGTGGTTTGCGAGGACCGCATTACCCTGACCATGCGCACAATCTGTTGGGCTAACGAGACCATTTTTATGGTTACTGGAGAATCAAAGGCTCAACGCGTCAGGGAGGTAATAGAATCCACATTCAAGGCAAAGGAGCTCCCCGATGCCTATAACCGCTTACCCTCGCTTTACGTCCACCGCAACAGCATCAATCCGGTTTGGTGGTTGGACAAGGCTGCGGCTAGTCTGCTAACCGACCATTAGACGCAAAGTGCCCGATCGCTCACCAACGGCCATGCGGCACTCGTTTATGGGGTTATGAGAGCAAAAACAGATCCCATTAGGCTGGAGGAGTTCGACCCGATGGTGCCGATCGACGTCATCCGGCCAGTTCAGCAACGAAACGACCAAGTCCGCGAGGACGTTCCTCCGCTACCCGAGTCGGAAGAGGTCGAGGAAGCCCGACCGGAAAGCGGGTCCGACTTCCCCGAAACAGAGGAAGAGGCGACGAGAACTGCGCATCGCGCCCCCGAACCTCCTAAAGACTGAGGATTACTTGGCCAAGTTGGGATTCGCCTTCGTGTAAGCGTCGGCGGTCTCCTTGGTTACGATCTCAGTTGGCAGAACAATCTTTTTCTCGGTCGGTTTTTCGCCCTTGAGAATCTTGGCCGCGAGTTCGATTCCGGCGGCTCCAGGTGTTGGGTACTTGAACGTCGCGTCCAGTTTGCCGGCCCGAATCATGTCCACGACTTCTTGTTGGCAACCATCGATGCCCACAAAGATTGGCGCGGTGCCCCCAGATGGGTTAGCAGCATCCCAAGCTAGTCGGGCCCCGATCGCCATCTCATCGTTGTGAGCATAGACGCAGTCGATCTTCTTTCCGGTTTGCAGGAACGTTTCCATGTAGGAGCGTGCCTTCTGACGTTGATATCCGCAGTCGTTCCCCTCGATCACGGTAATCCCCGGGTTCTTCTTCATGACCTCCATGAATCCCGATCGACGGTCCTTGGTTGGCGTGGCCTGAGCAATTCCCTGAATCATCAGCACGGTGCCTTTTCCACT
>DATFHI010000042.1:0-5740 GCA_035248525.1 Fimbriimonadaceae bacterium
AAATCGCCAAGGTAGTCGAGCGAGACGACAGCGGCGGCGCCCACCTCGGCTCAAACGTTACTCTGCTGGATCTGGAATTCGACGATGAATTCACCGTATCGTTGGTGGGGGCGTTCGAATCAGATCCCACGCAGGACCGCATCTCCATCAGCTCTCCACTTGGCGAATCGCTCGTTGGCAAGCAGCCAGGCGAAGAAGTGACCGTGCATTCGCCCAATGGCGTGAACTCGTACCGCATCATTCGTGTGGAATAGCATGCGCATTCTCCTTCCGTCGATGGCTGCTTTACTTTGCATCGGATGCAGCAGCGGGCCAGCGGAGCTTGCCGAGCCCTCGACAACCCCAACTAACGCCAGAGTAACGGTAAGCACCCCGGAGAAGATTGACCCGCCGGCGTTCGACGAGCGGACTACATTACGCATGTTTCGTCGCGGTGACGAGGTCCGTGTGGGCGACAACATCGATTCCGCGCTTCGGGTCTTTCGAGAAGAGAAGAACGCATATCAGGTATCGGAATTACCTGCCGGATGGAAGGACCAGGCCTACACATGTCGGGGCTGGGACAATGGGGCGAGCGGTTTTGCCGCAATTGTTTTCGATGAGAAAGTCGCGCTGGCGATGTACCACGAAGAGCGGGCGACGGAAACCCGACTTCAAGAGATCGTTGGCGACTACGACCGAGCGCTCTCTCCGGAACCTACCACGGTAACGGGCACGAGGGTCCGATATTGGTTCTGGGATGAGGGCGGGCAAAGATTCATGATTTGCGCCGTTCAACTACCGGTAGAGGGTTTGAGCATTACTACCGCGCTTGGTGGACAAAAGCTTATGGATATCTTGCGGATGAATCCCGTTGCCGCAGATCGCGACCGTCAATCGGCAGACCAGATCTTTTTGGATGCCGCCAAACCTCGATAGCCCGCACGGGTAGCCTCCCAAAATGAACTGCGCGATCGTCATTCCAGCCCGAATGGCCAGCACTCGATTTCCCGGAAAGCCGCTCGCGGACCTTTGCGGAAAACCCATGATTCAATGGGTCTATGAAGCCGCCAAATCGGCGGAAATCTCAGATCGAGTCATCATCGCTGCTCCGGACGAGGAGATCATTTCTACGGCAAGGGCGTTTGGTGCAGAGGCTATCTTCACCCGCTTAGACCATCCCTCGGGAACCGACCGTTTGGCCGAGGTCGCGGAGATTCTCGACGTCGATTTTCTTGTGAATGTCCAGGGCGACGAACCCCTGATCGACCCGGCGACAATCCGGATATGCGCTCAACCGTTATTGGCAAGTCCAGATGTTCAAATGGCGAGCGCCTATTGTCATTGCGGGGACGAAGATATCGATAACCCGGCGGTAGTGAAGGTAGTCACCGATTTAGTTGGAAACGCGCTGTACTTCAGTCGTCACGCGATTCCGTACGCCCGAAATCCCCGCTTGGCCCCCGTCAAAAAGCACGTTGGAATTTATGCGTATCGACGAAAGGTGCTCTTGAATTTCTCCAAGTGGGAACCGACGCAATTGGAAAGGACGGAAAGCTTGGAGCAATTGAGATTCTTGGAGCACGGAACCCCGATTCGGATGAGCCTCGTTGAAGAAAACCGTATGGCCGTCGACACTCCCGAGCAGGCTGAAGAAGTACGAAAGCTATTGGCGGCCAGCGGAAGCTGACTTGCGCGCGAATCGCCGTACGATATACTAGATAACCTTCAAGCAGCGCCGCTTGGAAGGCAAATTTGCCCCATGGTAGCGGCCTACGACATTAGTCACAACTGGGAAGAACCAGAAGAACTTCATGAGCTTCTGGAACAGATTCGCGCGGATCGTCCAGACGCGAATATCAAAAAAGTCCGTTACGCGTATTACGTCGCCGAGCAGGCCCATACGGGTCAACAACGAAGCAGCGGGGAAGCCTACATTCATCATCCCTTGGCGGTCACTCACATTCTCGCGGACCTGCGGATGGACGATGAAACGCTCTGCGCGGGATTGCTTCATGACGTCGTCGAAGACAATCCAGATTTCACTTCTGAGCGTATCGCCAAAGAGTTTGGAGAAGATGTCAAGCACCTGGTCGAAGGCGTGACCAAGCTCAAATTCAGAGCGGTCTCGGAGATGTCCGAGCGCCAAAAAGCCGCCGCGGAAGCAACGCGCGCCGCCGAGAGCCTCCGGAAGATGCTTTTGGCAATGGGCAGCGACTTCCGGGTGATGGTCATCAAGCTCGCCGACCGATTGCACAACATGCAGACGTTGGATGCGCTTCCACCAGAGAAAAGAACCCGCATCGCCAACGAAACATTGGACGTCTTTGCGCCCCTGGCCGCCAGGCTAGGCATCTGGCAAATCAAATGGCAACTAGAGGACCTCGCCTTTAAGCACCTGCATCCGACCGAATTTCAGGAAGTGAGCGAGCTGGTTTCGAAAACGCGCAGCCAGCGAGAGCAAGAGCTTAGCCAAGCCATCCTTCAACTCAAGGACCGTGCCGAGAAGCGCGCTCTCGAAATCCTAGAGATCCAGGGACGGCCGAAACACCTCTACTCGATCTTTAACAAGATGGTCAAGCAGGGGATTGCATTCGACGAGATTTACGATCTGCTGGCTCTGCGAATAATCGTCGGCAACACGAGCGACTGTTATATCGCGCTTGGCATTGTGCACGACCTATGGGTACCGATTCCGGGGCTGTTTTACGACTACATTGCGAAGCCCAAGCCGAACGGTTATCAGTCTTTGCATACCAAGGTTCTCGGTCCTCACGGAGGTCCGCTTGAAGTGCAAATTCGCACGAAGGAGATGCACGAGATTGCCGAATATGGCATCGCTGCTCACTGGACTTACAAGGAAGGCAAAGCATCCCTGGACGAAACCCAACGACTGCGCAACTTGCGAGAGCAGCTTTTCGACTGGTCGAGCGATGCCCGCACCTCATCCGACTTCCTGCGAAACATTTCCACCGACCTCTTTAGCGAGCAGGTTTTTGTATTCACGCCGAAGGCCGACGTTATCGACCTGCCCAAAGGATCCACGCCGGTTGATTTTGCTTTCCGTGTTCACAGTCAACTGGGAATGACGCTGGTTGGCGCTAAGGTTAATGGCTCGCTGGTACCGCTCAACACCGTTTTAAACAACGGCGACGTGATCGAGTTGATCACTCGGTCGAACGCCCAGCCCAGTGCCGACTGGCTTAAGTTCGTCAAGTCCGCCCACACCAGAAATAAACTTCGTAGCCACTTCCGCAAGGTCTCTAAGTCCGACGACGCATCCCGTGGGCGAGACATGTTAGAAAAAGAGTTGCGCTCCATGGGTTTGGATCCCAAGCAGTTCCTCGGAGACGAGAAGCTCAATGCGCTGGCTCACCAAATTACTGGCTGCGAAAACGGCATCGACGTACTGGCAAGAGTCGGAACCGGCCTCTCCTCGGGCCAGGCGATCATCGCGAAGCTGCGTGGAGTCCCGAGCGAACTTCCGAGTCCGGATCGGATCGAAGTCAGTCGCACTCGGGAAGGCAAGATTGCCCTGGTCACGTCCGGCGTCGATAACGTCATGGTCAACCGGGCTAAGTGTTGCAGTCCGATACCGGGAGACGAGGTTGTGGGATACGTCACACGTGGCCGCGGAATTATGCTTCACCGGAAGGTCTGCCCGAATGCGATGAGCTACATGACCAACGAGCCGGAGCGCCTAATCAGTTACGATTGGCCTCCGGATGGAAGCCATTATGCGGTTGCCCTGAAAATCATCTCGGTCAATCGCCAGGGCTTGCTGATGGATATCAGCACCATATTTGGCGAAGCGAAGACGAACGTGTCGGCAGCCAAAGTTAGGACTTTGCCAAACCACACCGCGGAAATCGAAGTCTCAATCGACGTGACTGACACCCATCAGTTGCAGACCGTGATGACTAAGATTTCAAATTTTTCCGACGTACTTTCGATACTGCGGATGTTTGGACGCACGGCGAAGTAAAGTCCAACGGCTCCATTCCCAACAACCTTCTGCTACCGCGCCTAACCGGTTGAAACTCTGGGTGCGACGCCGAGTAACTCCGAACTGCGTATTCCAGGCACAAGGCGGTTGCCGTGACCACATTGAGGGAAGCGACAAGGCCGTACATCGGAATCGCGATGGAGAAATCGCACTGCTCCTCGATATGGGAAGGAATGCCCTCATTTTCAGCACCAACGACGATCGCAAGTGGATGAACCCAATTGCACACAGCAACGTCGACAGCGTTATCCGATAAGGTTAGCGCGGCAACCGTAAAGCCATCTTCTTTGGCTTCGTGAATAGAATCCAAAGGATCATTCCAGCGCCAAGGTTGCCAACCCTTGGTGCCACGTTGGCCGGCAAAGTCGATTGCGCGATCCTCCTCTTTTGCAAAGTCGACCCTCTCAATTCGATAGGCGTCGGCAACTCTAGTAATTCCTCCATGGTTGATCGCTTTGCCCAATGGAAGAACGATGATGCGAATCGGCGCCCGGGGCACCTCCTCATATGCATCGCGCAGCCCCGGGTCGTCGGGTACTTTGCCACCTTGGGTCCAAGCTTCTTCCAGGGCGTGATTCATGCGGCGGTGGCGTTCTTGCCATCGGACGAGAGGCATATCGGTATTTTATGCAACCTGGCAATTTCACCAGACCCATTCCTATTCAAACTGCCGATATGTTTCATACCAATGGACTTCGGTCCGGGAATGTGGACCATGTCGCGGAAACAGCTCAAAATCGTTCGGCTTTTGGAACCGGAACTCTGCTTAGACTGCCGGTTTGCCAAGACCGCGGAAGTCGAGAACCAGACCGGCACCCATCAACGCATGATTTACTGTCAACGCTTGGATTGCGATAATTGGGACGTTATCAATGCGGAACCTGCGCGAAGCATGAACGTGGATGACTTCGGACTGGATAACGCGGCTTAAGTTAAAGTCCGCTTTCCGCGATCTGAATGGCTCGTAGGGCGGCAGTTGCTTTATTCAAGCTCTCTTGATATTCATTTTCCGGAATGGAATCAAATACCACTCCCCCGCCCGCCTGAACGTAAGCTTTTCCATCCTTCAGGAAGATCGACCGGATGGCGATGCAACCATCGAAGTCGCCGGTTGCGCTAAAAAATCCGACGCTTCCCGCATAGAGACCCCGGCGAGTGGGTTCCAGTTCGTCGATGATTTGCATTGCTCGAACCTTGGGGGCGCCGGAAACCGTTCCTGCCGGGAAGCTCGCGCGGATGAGATCGAAGGCGTCTCGATCCGGCAAAATCTCTCCCGAAACATCGCTCACGATGTGCATAACGTGGCTGTACCGCTCGATCACCATGAGCTCATCGACCTTCACCGAACCGAAGTCGCAGACTCTGCCAAGGTCGTTTCGCCCTAAGTCCACCAGCATGATGTGCTCGGCACGCTCCTTTGCATCTCCAAGCAATTCGGTTTCTAGTCTCCGATCTTCTTCGGGTGTTGCTCCGCGCCAACGTGTCCCCGCTATTGGCCGGACCCTTGCACGCGTTCCGTGGAGTGAAACCAGCAATTCAGGCGAGGCTCCAACGATATCAAAATCCCCGAACCGCATCAGGAACATGTACGGGCTGGGGTTGAGGCTCCTCAGCGCGCGGTAAATGGTCAAGGGGTGCGCCTTCACGGGGGTCTCAAAGCGTTGCGCCGGAACCATCTGGATTCCATCTCCCGCGGCGATGTATTCCTTCATCCGCTCCACGTTCGACATGAATTCAGCTTTGGATTGATTGGAC
>DATFHI010000043.1:0-11445 GCA_035248525.1 Fimbriimonadaceae bacterium
GCGGGGACCCGTGCCTTCATACGGGAAAAGCGACGGCGGATCCTCGTAGCTTTCGGAGCCGTTATCCTCGGGCATGTATTAACCTTACCTGCTGGACAATTCCGAGAATTCGAAGCGCTTGGATACGACGAGCGGGATAAATGAGTGCTCTTCCGCTCGGCGATTGTTCTCCGCGATCTGTTCCCGATCTGTCGTGTAAGCGATGCTCAGAACCATCTTGTTCTTTTCGATCGCCCATTCCAAACGCTTGACGGAATCATCCACAAACTGCTTGTTAGACGGCTGGTTCATTCGCTCCCGACCGAAGAAAAGCCCGTCGGCGACGAATCCGTCCACGTAATTCTTAACCGCGGGATATTCCATTAGCTTCCCAGGGTTGCGCAAAAGCACCACGAAGCCGGACTTTCTCGTCCGCCCCTCGAACATCAGTTCCGCGGCAAACTTGGCATCGACTCCAAATCGACGATTTGGGTCCTGCAACGCCGAAACGACGATGCCGTCGAAACCCGCCTTCGCCACCATTGCCACGAGACCCGTCGGCCCGAGCATGCGCGATCGTAGAGCCGAGTTACTCGTTTGAAGGGGATATACCCCGTCCGCATTCCTATTTCCGACCCAACTCGGCGCATCCGCATCCGGTTTGCCATTGCCATCTGCATCCCAATCTTTGCGCCAAAGAAGTCCATTGGATGGACTCACCGATAACGCCGGGAAATCGATGAGCACGGCGCGTCGACCCTTGGGGCCGGTCCGCAAATCGGTGGCGATTTGCTTCGCATCGGGCGTCCACTTATTGAAGCGCAGGATGATGAGGTTGACCGGCGACTTTTTCAAGCGCGAGACATCAATCTCGGTACCGATGTCGAACGATCGGATGTACACGGTCTTTCCGTCGCTCATCGTGACCGACGGAGTGGCTTCAACTTGAGAGATTGCTGCGAGCAGTACAGGGATCACGACTAATCTTAGACGGTCGCTCGGACCTTTTGAATAACGCTATCCAAGAAGATTCCATTTGTTGGAGTTCGCTTTAATAGCTTGATCAAACCTTCGGTCGCATCGATGCTGTTTTGCTCTTTCGCCATTAAGCGTCGCAACTGCACGATGCCTTCCATCTGATCTTTAGTGAAGAGAAGCTCTTCATGTCGAGTGGAGCTTCGTCGGATGTCGATTGCCGGCCAAATGCGTCGCTCGGCAAGTTCCCGGTCGAGGACAATTTCGCTGTTGCCCGTACCCTTTAGCTCTTCGAAAATCGACTCATCCATCTTCGAACCGGTGTCGACCAGAACGGAAGCGATGATCGAAAGCGAACCGCCTTCCTCGATATTTCGAGCAGCGCCGAAGAACCGGCGCGGTCGATAAAGCGCGCTGGGGTCCAAACCACCGGTCAGCGTTCGACCACTGGGATTGATCGTGAGGTTGCTTGCTCGAGAAAGTCGGGTGAGCGAGTCAAGCACGATAACCACGTCGCGGCCTGTCTCCACAAGTCGCTTGGCTTGTTCCAAGCAAAGCTCGGCGACCCGCATGTGGTTCTCTGCCGGTTCGTCGAAGGTCGAGGAAATAACCTGACCCCGAACGGATCGGCGCATATCGGTAACTTCTTCCGGCCGCTCATCCACGAGCAAAACCATGAGATAAACCTCGGGGTGATTCGAACTGATCGCGTTGGCGATCGTCTTCATCATCGTGGTTTTTCCGGCCTTGGGTGGAGAGACAATCAGGCCGCGCTGGCCCTTTCCGATGGGAGAAATCAAGTCGACGATTCGCGCCGGAATATTATCCGGCACCGTCTCCATGACCAACTTCTCATCGGGGAACAACGGCGTGAGCTCATCGAAGTTTTTACGGCGCTGCATTTCTGGAGAACCGGTGGCGTTGCCATTGACGCTCTCCACCCGCAGCATTCCCTTGTACTTCTCGCCCTCTTTTGGAAGTCGAACTTGGCCAAAGACCATGTCGCCCGCCCGAAGTCCAAATCGCTTGACCTGGGACTGGCTGACGTAAACATCGTCGGCAGATGGCTGGTAGTTGTCGCGGCGGAGGAAGCCCCAGCCGTCATTCAAAATCTCGAGAATGCCCCGGGCGTAAATCGCCTCAAACTCGGCATTTTTGAGCTGAAGCAGTTGCTCGATAAGCTCATGGCGAAGCAGAGTTTTCGGGTCGAGTTTGGAGGCCTTGGCGGCTTTGAGCAGCTCGGCCGGCGTCATCTGATCGAAGTGGTTGTAGTCTATTTCGGGCAGATTTTCTAAATCGGATTGTTGGTCGGACTTTGGTAAACCTTCGCGGCTACGGCTGCGACCTCGGCGTTGTTGACCGCCGTCATTCTTGCGTGGACGAAACTGATGCGTCATTTGGCTCCTGAATCAAGGTTCAGATGGGTGGATTGCCTCAGATACGATTCATAGGAATCAATCTTCGTGGAGGATCGCGATGTACGGGAGGTTTCGATACCTTTCACCGTAATCTAATCCATATCCTACCACAAATTCATTGGGAATTTCGAATCCCACGTATTCAACCTGGGTGTTGTGCTTGCGCGCCTCGGGCTTCGAGAGCAACGCCACGACTTTAAGCGATCTCGGCTTCCTCGTTCCCAACAACTCACGTAGGTGGGTTAGGGTCGCTCCTGTGTCGACGATGTCTTCCACGATTAAGACGTCTCTCCCCTCTATATTTGTGTCGAGATCTTTGCGAATTTGCACAACTCCGCTCGAAGACTTCGCGCTCCCGTAACTGCTGACTTGAACAAAGTCGACGGTGGAGATGTCCGCGAGCAAGCGGCTCAGGTCGGAAAGAAAGTGAAACGAACCTTTAAGCACCCCGAGCAGTAGGACCTCGGTTTCCCCGTAGTCGAATCGGATTTCCGCCGCCAGTTCGCGGACTCGTTCCGCCACCTGCTCCGGGCTGAACAGAGTGGTCAAAGAGGCGTGTTTCAAGCTTTCCAATGTGCAAACCAGTACAGTTCTTGGAGCCGAACATTACCACCCTGCTCGACTCATCTGCCAGGGCTCCCAATCTGGCAAAATGGTAAGGAAGAAATGGATTTCAACGCCGATTACGGCCTAAACACGTTCCTGGCCCACTTTGGAGAAGAAGAAAAAGTCAAGGGAGCAGTCGTTCCCCCAATTTTCCAAAACTCGCTCTTTGTATTCGACAGTTATGAGGAGTTCGTCTCCGGAATTTACGAGCGTCCTCAAGGGCCGCCGTACCATTACAGCCGGATTGGGAATCCGACCGTCGATCTCGCCGAGCGAAAGATTGCGCAACTGGAAGGTATGGAAGCGGCCAAGCTTTGCGGCACCGGAATGGGAGCAATCACACTTGCCGTGATGTCCTGTGTGGAAGCCGGTGCCCACGTGGTGGCGGTGGACACCTGCTACGTTCCGACGCGCTACCTTTTTGAGCAGTATTTAGCCAAGTTCGGAGTTACCGTCACATTCGTTTCCGGGCGGTGCAAGGAAGAGATTTTTGACTCCATCCGACCCGAAACCAAGCTCGTCTACCTCGAGTCGCCCAGCAGCATCGTTTTCCGATTGCAAGACGTGGAGGCGATTGCCCAGCATTGCCGCGAAAAGAAAGTCACGACCATTATCGACAACACCTACTGCACCCCCATTTTCAGCAACCCCGGGAAGATGGGGATCGACATCGTGGTACACAGCGGCACCAAGTACTTCTCCGGCCACAGCGACCTAACGGCCGGAGCTGTTTGCTCGACCCAAGAACGAATCGACCAGTTGGCTCGAATTGAAATCAACTTACTGGGTTCGATCCTGGCGCCATTCCCTGCTTGGCTGTTGACGCGCGGCCTGAGAACCCTCGGAATTCGCATGAAGCGGCATGAAGAAACTGGCAACACGGTTGCGGCGTGGCTTGAAGAGCAACCCCAAATCGAGCGGGTCAACCACGTCGGTCTCCCCTCGTACCCCCAACGCGACCTATTCCTCAAGCAGATGCGAGGGTCGTCATCGCTCTTTTCCATCGAGCCCAAAAATCAAAATAAAGATGCCGTCATCCGATTTGTCGAGAAACTGACGCTGTTTCAGTTGGGAATTTCATGGGGCGGATTCGAGAGCTTGGTGGTCCCATTGCATGCCAAACCGGACGATTGGGATGAACCGCGTTGGCTTGTGCGACTATTCTGCGGCCTGGAAGAGCCTGAAGACCTGATCGCCGATTTGAAGCAGGCGCTGGTCGAGTTGAATTAAGGCGCCCGGACCGCGTCTAACAAAACCGCAACTCCGCCGGCAATTGCTGTCGCCAATGCGGCATGAAGATAGATCGGAACAAACGCACCCAGAATCCCAAAAGTCGCGGCTACATAAAGAATCTGCGCGGGCAGTGGGCTGAACGACAAAGCCCGCCGCAGTTGATGCCCGAAGAAGCGGTTCGCGCCAATGGCCACCGCAACCCCCACCAAGGCAAAGCAGATGAACGTGGGGGAGAGCAAAAAAGCAACCTGGTCGGCGCAATTGAACCTGCCGATTTGATCGTAGCGATGCACCAACCCCTTGGGACTGTAGGACAGCCCAGGTTGGATGAGGCTCCAATACAGACCCAAACCCACCGCTAGGCCTGCCCCAATCGCCCAACGGCCGGTCCATGCTTGCACCAGGATCAACGCCAAAAAGCCGTATGGCCAGGTACCCACCGGCAATAACCACCGTGCATTGAAAACAGCCAGCGCGATTCCAACTCCAAGAATCAGAGACCAACCTATGCGTTGGGTCTGTCGGGATTTGAGGAAAAAAACGGCCCCACATGCATAAGCTGCCAAGGCGCCGAAGGCCTCGGGACTACTCTTATCCGGATGGATTCCGATTACATGGCTAAACATTGAGGCAGCGGGATCGACAAAGGCGGCAACCATGCACCCAATCAGAAATTCGCCCCATAACGGGTGCTCTCCGACCAGTCCCACAATTCGTGCGGCGATACCTAATCCGATGAGCGATGCCAACAGCCATGGCACCCATAACTCGATGGAGGTGGAAGCAACTAGACGACCGGAGAGCAAAATCGCCGCCGGGCCAAGAACAAGAAGCCGGACCATCCATTGCGCGAATCGGCTGTTCTGCTCTCGAAAGACCGAATAGACGGCCATTCCAAGGATGTAAACCACGGCTACCCCGAGGAACAGCAAAGCCACTGGGGCAATCTCATGGCCAAATCCGAGCCAGCGGTCAGGCGCGATCTGCTCGCCGGTGGTCCACTCAGCCGAGTCGGACTTTAGCAGCGACAAAAGGCTTGAAGCCGGTATCAAACCTGCAATTCGTGTTTGGGGCATGGACGGAACTCCTTCCGGCCAACCACTTCCCCGCATCCATACGCGCGTCCAATTGATCCCTGGACTCGATGGAAATTCCACCACTACTACCCGGCCACCCGCCTTCCGGCCAAGTGCGGCAATCTCGTCCCACGGATTTCGTCCCGTTGGAGCAGCAAAGATCAACGCGTCGGACGGCCACGGATCACCCAGTCGGATCGAAGGAATGGAGTCTCCATCCAGCCACCCGCCAAGATAAGTCAGCGCCTTTTGCATTGGAGGCTTCTCGGGGCGTAATGCAAATCGCGGCCGCATCCCGAGATGGTCCTGTACCGCCTGGCTAAATCCTTTCAACTCCTTTGGATCTGGTGAATCCCAATCCACGCCACTTGGTAAGGACAACAGGCGGCTGATCTGCTTATCGTCTACCGAGCGAGGCCACAGCACCCAAGTGGGATGGGTATATCCGATGGAATGGTCGATCGGCGCCGTGACAGTATCCGGCAAGAGAACAACGACATCGGCGGCATGTGCAATTCCAGTTAATAGCAGAAGCGCAATTATCCAGCGCACAATGCTCGCTCCACGGTCGCGATGAGTTCGTCCGCCGACAAGTCCGACATGTTGCCATTCGGCGCTTGGAGAACTTGATGCGGAGCAGTAAACCATCCCCATTTGGAAGTGGGCGTCCGGCCGAATGCAGTAACTGTCGGGGTGCCCACCGACGCCGCCAAGTGCATGACGCCCGTATCTCCTCCGATCATCAATTCCAATCCACTGAGCGCTGCCAAGGTGCCTCGGAGTGTGGTCTTGCCTACCAAGTCCACCGCCGAATCTCCCAAGTCCTGCAATTTCCCGCGCTCTTCGGGCCCCCCGAAATAAGCGATTCTTTTCCCATGCTCCTTCAGCCAATCCACCAAGGAGAGGAGAACGGCCACGGGGATCTCCTTATAGTCATGCCTAGCCCCCGGCTGGATGCCTACCGTGGCTCCCTGCAATTGCCTTAATCCAGCGGCTCGCTCTTCCTCCGACACGTACAGCTCCGGAGTCGTGAATGGAGTTTGGATATCCAAAGCCTGCGCCAAATGCAAATAGCTTTGCGCCTCGTTCTCCGCTTCGTCGTATCGAACGGCATGGGTCAGCAACCAGGACCTTCCTTCGGTGGAGTGGCCGACGCGAATGGGAGTTCCTGAAAGGCGAGCGGCAAGCGCCGAGCGGAAGCTTCGGTTTACCAAGAAGATCGCCTGCAATTTGGCGCGCCTCAATTGCTGGGCTACATTCCACAGCTGCACGGGCTTGGACAGCCTCCCGACTTCTACCAAATTCGGCTGAAAGTTAGGGAATCTAAGTAACTCTCTAACCGTTGGAGATGCCGCCAGGGTCAGTTCTCCGGAATTTGCGGCGAGAGAACGCACGAGCGCAGATGCCATCACCGAATCCCCGATATAGTCTTTCAGCAGCACCCCGCACCGGTTAAAGCGCATTGAAAATCGCCTCTTGGACCACCTGGACAGGAATCTCAGCGACTGCCTTGTCCTCCCCAGAGGTCAAAACGGTTAGGTTGGCAAAGGGAGGCGCCCACAGCCGGTGAATGCCATGGCGGAATAACCCCACAGTAGGCGTTCCGGTTGCCGCGGCGAGGTGCAAAATGCCGTTGTCGATGGTGAGAACAGCCTTGGCTTTCTCGATCGCGCCCACGACTTGCGGCAAAGTCCAAACTCCGCGCAAGTCGTCCACTCCAACTTCGATCAATTTGGCTTCTTCATCGGCCCCCTTCCAGTGCTTACCCTGCTCTGAGGGCTTTGCTCCCAGCAGTCCGACGGAGTGCCCCTTTTCCAAAACGGCGGAAATCACTTGCTTCCACTTTTCGATTGGCCAAAGTTTTTCCGGGAGACTTGCCGCGGTTGCCAATAGCAAATTGGGCACCAGCCTTTCCGGGTCAGCGGTCGGCACTTTGTAGGTGGGAATCGGACCCTCCAAATAGCAAAGCCGGCAAAAGATTTCGCCGATGAATCCACTCTCCAAAATGGGGTGATTGGAAAGCACGGACTCCGACAGCCACTCCTTATCGGCAGCCAGCCGTCCAACGGCATCATCTGCATACGGGAGATCGCCACGACCATCGGCATTAAAACTTGGTCCGACCACTAGGGTGTCGCCGCTCGACAAAGCAGCCGCCATCGCCCGGGCAATCGGTTGCTGCTCCAGATTAATCACCAGATCGAAAGGAGGCGACTCCAGAGCATCCGCTGCAGACTTTCGAAATTCTGTCCCATGCAGTAAAGAATTCTGTTCAAATAAATCGGAGGCTTCCTGAAGTTCTTGGGTTCGGGTACCCCCATAGTAGGCGATGAAGCAGGGTTCCCACTTGTACCGCAACATCTGCAGCAACGGCGTGGCCGCGACGAAGTTACCGAGCGCGTCGTTCGTAATCACTGCGATCCGCGGATTTGGCGGTAGATCCTCTCCGCGGTAGCGCTTCATGCGGCAATTTTATCCGGCAGCCGAAACCTCAAACATATTGCGGGCAGTTTCCCAGAGTCGGATTCGGGACAACTTGGCGGGCAAGTTGCCATCAAGTCGGTTGAATATCTCCTGGGCGACAATCTCCGTCGTCGTCATTTTCCCCTGGAATTCCGGCAAATCCTCATTCAAATTCTTGTGGTCGTAGCGATCGACGACCTGACTCTCTATTGCCTTATCCATCTCTGATAAGTCCGCCATCATTCCAGTTTCAGGATTCAAGTCCCCGGTAACGCTGACTTCCAGAATGTAGTTGTGCCCGTGACCGGCGGGATTGTTACACTTCCCGAACAGCGATTCATTAGTGGCCTGATCCAACACTGGGCTGTGCAGGCGGTGAGACGCGGCAAATTCGTAGCTTCTCGTTAAGGTCATTTGTCGTTTGTCCAATTCTCCATAAAAAGTCGGCATCTCTTCCAACCGGATTCGTTCCAATTTGCACTCTTCAGGAAGCGCTCCCGGCGGAGAAAGCTTCGCCCAAATGTAGGTCAGCAAATTCTCCAAGCAGGGTGCTCGGTCCTGAAAATAAGGAATCTCGTCGTTGATGCTGCGCTGATCGAACTCCGACACCACCAGCTCCCTGAGCGCGTCGTCTACTCGCTTGATGTTCACCACCATCCCGGTGGAAGGATCGACCGTTCCGGACACCGTCAGGTCCAAAACATAGTTGTGTCCGTGGTTGAAGCGGCTGGCCCAGGGACCGAAAATACGATGGTTCTCCTCGGCCGACAAGGAGTCGAACCAATAGCGGTGGCCGCTACTGAATACAACCCGTCGAGTCATGTGCACCAACTTCATCCTTCCTTTTCGTACGGCCGGCCGAGCGCTCCGGGACTCGCAGACCCAGAACCAACCAGGACAAGTACGGCAAGCGCGACCACATATGGCAACGCCAACCAGAGTTGGCTGGGAACCTGAACACCAAAAATGGGTCGTCCCTGCAAGCTGTACTGTAAGGACTGGGTGTACCCCAATACCAGAGCGGCCACCGCCGTCCAAGCCGGGTGCCACCTTCCGAAAGTGACGAGCGCAATGGCGAGAAATCCTCGTCCCGCCGTCATACCCTCGGCGAACGACCTCGCGACTCCCACGCTCAAATAGGCACCCGCTAGACCCGCCAGTAATCCACCAATCAAAAGCGCTGTCATCCGGATTTTGTTTACAGAAAATCCAGAGGCCTCGACGGCTTTCGGATATTCCCCGCATGCCCGTAACGCGAGCCCCCACTTTGTGCGGTTGATGGCCAACCAAAGAAGCGGAATCAGCAATACCGTAGTTGCGGTTACGGCATCGATTGGACCGATAGATGCCAATTCTGGCATTGCCGGCAACTGGCTCGGCTCCCCAAATGCCCTTCGATAGCCCAGTCCAGTTAATCCCAGGGCAAGGAAGTTCACCGCCGTGCCGACAACGACCTGATCGGACCTAAGCTTGACGGTGAAGTAGGCAGAGATGAGGGCCAGAACTCCCCCGAATCCAATTCCAACCGCAAGCGCGAGGTATGGGGAATTGCCTTTGATAGCTACCCAATAGCCGGCAAATGCCCCCATCAGCATCATCCCTTCCAACCCGATGTTCAGCACACCGCTCTTCTGACCCACGACTTCACCCAACGCCGCAAGGATCAGTGGGGTGGACAGAATCAGAAGAAATCCCCAATCCATTAGGCGTTCTCCGAGATCCTCAATTGCGGACGTGAAAGCCGCTTGATCGCAACTAGACCCAGAACTGCAATTGCTTGGACGACGTAGATGATCGCCGTGCCGTCGACCGTGAAACCGGCAAGATTCTTCGAGCCGCCTAGGATCGCGGCAAAGTACAGCGCGCTTAATCCAACGAGAATCGGATTCAGTCCCGCGAGTAAAGCCACGGGAATGGCGAGGAATCCCCAATTCTGCGAAAAGCCCAACCCCAACTGTTGAGTGGATCCCAGATACTCCACCCCGCCCGCCAACCCGCAAAGCCCGCCGGAAAGCGCCATTGCGAGCGAGCGAGTCCGCTCGGGTTCAATCCAATTCGCTCGAGTCGCGCGGCTGTTCTCGCCTACGAGCCGGAGTCGGAAGCCTGGTTTGGAGCGCTGTAAATAGACGTAGATCAGAAGAATCGCAATTGCCGCCAGGAAGACGCCGTAATGCACGTCGTAGGCCGGGTTGAACTTGGGCAAAGCGAGCTCAGACGATATCCGATCTGATTGCGGCAGTTTGTGGGCCGTCTCCATTAGAGGTCCGGTGACAAAGTAGGCCAGCCCCTGTATAGCAATGAAATTCAGAAGGATGGTGGAGATGACGACGTCCACCTTACGTTTGTGGAATAGCCAAGCCGCAAGCCAACCCCAAAGTGCGCCGCCCACAATGGCTGCGCCTAAAACAATGGTCGCCATCGCCCACCAGGGGACAGTGGAATGCAAGAACGGTCGGGCCATGAAAGCACCAAAAATTCCACCCACCACGAACTGCCCTTCGCCACCAATGTTGTACATCCCCGAGCGCCAAGCCACAACAACCCCAAGCCCGGCCAGAGTCAATGGAGTCCACTTCACCAGCGTTCGAGTGATGCCCAACCAATCGCCAAATGCCCCCTGTGCCAGCCGCATCATCGATCCCAAAGGATCGGGGCTGAGGAGGGCCAAGGTGATTCCAAGGGCGAGAATGAGTCCGAGAACCGTGGCAACTGGTTGTAAAAACCTCCTCATTGCCCACCCAACAGGCTCGCTGAAGATGAGGCCTCCTGCAATTCGCCCTTGACAATGAACTGCGTTCGATCGCTGAGAGCAGCTAACTCATCCAAGTCCGTACTGATCAATAGCACCGCGGCTCCGTTATTTCGGGCTTCGAGGATCTTGGATTGCACAAAATCGGTCGCCCGAATATCCAATCCCCGGGTGGGATTAAGCGCCACCAAGAGTTGGGGAGTCTGATCCAGAATCCGGCTGACGACTACTTTTTGCTGATTGCCCCCGCTCAGTGTACCAACCACGGTTTGCGGTCCGTCCGCGCGAATGTCGAAGTCCTGAACCAGCGTCATGGACCACTTTCTCAACGAACCGCTGTCAATCCAAAACTTTCCACCCGTTTCAGCGCGGTCCAATGCGCCCAAGAGCATGTTTTCCTCGACGCTCATTTCCATCGCCAGCCCTTCTGCTTGCCGGTCCTGCGGAATGTAGCCGATGCGCTTTAGCGCCTCCTCGCCCTGCCAATCCAGACTCCCAGATTGAACGGCCCGGAGTCCAACCGCAACCTCGGCAAGCTCGACTTGCCCATTGCCATCCACCCCGCCGACGCCAACAACCTCGCCCCGGCCGATTTCCAACGTCACGGCGTTCAGAGCGACTTCGCCACGGTCGCCGAGCGCTCGCACATTCTTGAGTGAGAGTCCAGGCTTGGCGCTTACGGCAGCCGATTTCTGCAAACCCTCAGGTAGTTCCCCGACCATCCACTGGGCCAACTGTCTTTCCGAAGTGTCGCGTATTTTGGACTTGGCAACGACACGCCCTTTTCGCAAAACCGTCACTCGGTCTGCAATCTCCATGACCTCCGGTAGCTTGTGGGCAATCAAAATGACGATCTTTCCGGCATCGCGCAGGTCTGCGAGAACTCGAAAAAGATCCTTGATTTCATCGGGGGCCAACACTGCCGTCGGTTCGTCGAATATGACGA
>DATFHI010000044.1:0-3097 GCA_035248525.1 Fimbriimonadaceae bacterium
AGGTATGAACTAGCTCAACGAGGTTATTACTTGATTGTGTGCAAAGCACCTCCCCCGAGAAAGCCAATGAAGAGTAAATCCGGTCAGTAATGAAAGTCCTCGTCTGTGGCGGCCGCGATTACTCCAATTACGACCATCTCGGCGCAATGCTGGACGAGATCCACGAAAAGACGCCGATCACCACGATCGTCCATGGCGCCGCAAAAGGAGCTGATCTCATGGCCGGCATTTGGGCGAGGCTGAACGGCATTCCAATCAAGGGGTATCCCGCGGATTGGAAGCGTCACGGCCGCGCAGCTGGCCCGATCCGCAATCAGGAGATGCTGGACAAAGAGCATCCCGATTTGGTTGTTGCATTTCCAGGTGGCACGGGAACGGCCGGCATGGTGAAACTCGCGCGAGTTGCCGGCGTTGAGGTTATCGAGGCTCCGCAGTAGCTCAGCTCGTTTCCAGCCGAGTGAGCAATTCCATAAAATCCGCGTGCTTGAAGTCCGCGCTGAAATATCGAGTGCCTCCCTCGTCTTGGTACTCGACATGGAGAAATTCTCCCGTCGAATCGAAGGTGATAGGAGCGCCGGTCTTGTCATGGGCCACCAAAACATTGTCGAGAATCAAATTCTTGACCGTGTTTGGATCGAGGAAGCAGTCGAAGTTAACGCAGCGGGGCAGCTTAGACCGAAGGAGCCTAATCTGAAATTTGTCGCCACACCGAGTTATCTTCAGAGACCTGCTCGCATCATATCCGGCATCCACTATGGCGAAAATCGCCTTGCCATCCGCGCGAAGCACTAAGGGAAGTTTGGGCAAACTAAAGTACGGATTGCGGGAGTTTTGGGTAATTCTTAGCCTATTCTTATGCCGATGATCGTTTCCGACCTTGATGGAATCCAGCATCCGGCATCAATCGAAGGCGACTCGATCCGAGTCAAGAACCTTGTTTTTGATGCCGACGGATTCATCTTGTCGGGCCTTAGGTTGGTGACGTATTCGGTTGAAGAAGAGCGCGAATTGGTACGACTTGGCATTCTCAGCGAAAGGGCGTAAGCTTAAGTAAAGAGCCCCGGTACATCCTTACTTGAAGCAGCAGGAGCCGGGGCTTTTGGGTTTGTGGAAGTTACAGTCGGAGGACCGCTTCCTCCCTTCACATTGAAGCAGCAGGAATCGGCGATCCAATTGCCAAAACGCACCACGCAGATCGGATGTTTACTGAATTGCCGAAACAGCGGGAAACATCGCAATAATGCTCGGATTACTCCCGAGGTCCGGCCGCCGCACTTAATAAAAGTTCTCGCCGCACCTTTTCCTCATCGATCAGCCAAGCGGTGCATCCTTCCGGCTTGAATGCTCCAACCCGTTCTCTAAAGCCTGGATTTCGCATCAAGCACATCAACTTGAATTTGGGCAATCCAACAAGTCGGCTGGCCTGTCTTAAGGTCACCGTGCCTTCGATCGGATCAGCCTTGCACGTTGATCTTTTTGGAACGGATGGTTGCTTTGGAGTTCGCGGCTTTGCGCGCTTGAGTTTGCCTCTTTGGGTCCAAGCATTCGGATCAAAAGCTCTCGCGAGTGCAGGATCGACATACCAGACCCTTCCGATCTTTTGGGCTCCCAAAACCTCCTGAACGCGAGAGGATCTTATCATCACGTTTAGAGCATGCCTTCGAGCGAGCTTGTCTTTGATTTCCGCCCAAGGCACCAGGCCCGGATTCGCGATGGACTTGTCTTCCATGGGAATTGCGCCTGACCCCGTAGTTGCCAGCCGGGGTCAATTGCTGAGGTCACCGCCAAGAAAGCGGTCCAGCTATTGTAACCGATGAAAAAAGAACCCGGTGCGAAGAATAGGAAGTCCGCCCGGGTCCAAGCAGGTGGTTCGAAATCGGAGAACCAATGACACCATATCACAGGGTGCTAAACCGCGTAAGCAATCTGAGCGAAACTTAGCAACTTTGCGAGTCCAAACGTCGCCGCTCTCTCTCGGCTTGTCGTCTGACTGAAAAGATACACATTGCATCCGTGTTCTTCAATTCGCCTTAGTTCATTTGAAGGAGAGAGCAACCCTCGGCTAAACGCCGGGGGTTCTTTTTTGGCTTGACTGCATGCAGCGTCGAGTTTCGGCATCCAACCTTCCAGCGAACCGGGATTTGCATAATTCCAAGCGCCATCGTACAATTGGCCATGCTTCGTTTTATTGCTTTAACTGCTATTGTGTCGGGCCTTGGAGTTGCGACTTTCCACCATGCCGGATCTGCCCGAGCGGCCACCTTCGCGACCTGCTCGCCCAAGGGAGTCTGCAAAGCCTGCAAAAACTGCAAGTACTGCACGAATTGCGGCAAGAACGGCGGAACATGCTCCGTCTGCAAGTGAAACTTCAGTCGCTCCTGGCCGCGTCAGTCGTTGTGATCTCTGGATGCGGAACGCCCGGGCCGCGAGAGCCCGACCTTCAAGAAAAGGTCGCCAAGTTGGAATCTTACGTTTCGGATCTACGATCGGACATCGACGATCTCAAATCCAAAACCGATGAATTCGATGACGGTTATACAGACTGGAAGGACGTCGTTCCAGAGGTTCAATCCAAGGTTTCGGATGCGGACTCGAATCTCGACTTTGTTGAATCTCAACTTCATGATGTCAAATCTGAAGTGGACGAGATGTTCGAACCGCCTCCACGAGAAAAGCCCTATTGAGGGCTTCAGCCAGGGCCAATGAAATCGAAGCTGAAGCTCCTCATAGTCGAGATTTTGGGCGGGGTTTTGTTCTTCGTGGTGCTTTACTTTCTTGGGCAATTCGCAGCTACGAGACTCATCGAACAAGCCAAGAGCAATGCGCAAAAGCCACAAATTTCAGGCGCAAAAAAATCGCCCCCTGCACGAAGCTGAGGGCGAGAAGTTATTCGGATTCTTATCAGAATCAGAACCAGATTATCTTATTCCTGCCGGAAACGTTCGGCGGAAGCAGAATGGTCTCCATTCCGACCTTTGTCGCCCGCACATGTGAGGAGTCAAGGATCGTCTCCATCCCCAGCTTCGATGCTCGCACGTGAGAAGAGTCTCCAATGACCGCCATCCCGAGTTTGGTTGCTTGCACGAAATCAGGAACA
>DATFHI010000045.1:0-13742 GCA_035248525.1 Fimbriimonadaceae bacterium
CCAATCGGTGGTTTGGCCGATTTTGATTTGGTCCAAAGCCGCCCGAACCGTCTCGCTTAGGGCGGGATAGTTGATGTTCCCGAGCTCACCACCCACTCCCTTAGTGAGGTCCTCGCTATAAAGCTTTGCGGTCTCCGCAAACGATTTGCCCGCTTTCAAGGCCGCGTCGACTTTCTGCACCGCATCCGCATCTCGAACTACGATTACTGAAAGCTTGACCTTCTTGGGCGTGGTGTACATCGCCGGATTTTGTTTATAGTGCGCCTCGACTTCCTGGTCGGTCAGGTTGATTCCCGCAGTGGACACTTTGAATTGAGCCAAGTCTAGGCGAATCGCGTAGCGCAGTTCATCCTCGGATCTCCCGGAATTGATCCAGGTTTCCAAAAGCTTGGGGTCGTCTTCGATTCGCAATTTAAGTTCGTTGTCGACCTCGGGCTCGGTTGGCATGACACCTTTGTTCTTGGCCAACTGGAAAATCAATCTCTCGGTAATGAGCTGCTCGATCGTTAAGAATCCGGGAGGAAATTCGGCAACGCCGGAATTCATGGGTTTACCGACGCCAGTCAAATACTCCATGCGGTGGTAATACTCGCCGCCCTTAATCTCTTCGCCATTGACGACGACTACAGTCCGGTTGACGTCCACCTGAGCGGTGGCGACGGCCGAAGCGGCAATTGCAACCGCGATCCAAAAATTCTTCAAACTCATTCCTCCGAGGGGTCTGTTAATAGGGACGTCCAGGGAAGCGAATCGTGTCCGCTTCCCAAATAGAATTACTTGCCAATCTCTGCACGAAATTCCGGAATCGCTTCGTACAAGTCGGCAACCAAACCAAGATCGGCCGCTTCGAATATGGGCGCATCTGGATCTTTGTTAATCGCGACGATGGTTTTAGAGTCCTTAATTCCGGCCATGTGCTGAGTAGAACCGGATATTCCAGCGGCGATATACAAGTCCGGTGCTACGATCTTTCCGGTTTGTCCAACCTGAAGTTCGTTGGGCGCAATGCCGGAGTCGACGGCGGCCCGGGTAGCGCCTACTGCGCCGCCCAAAGCGTCGGCCAGTCCGCCAATCACCGATTCAAATGTTGCAGCATCCTTGAGAGGTCGGCCGCCGCTCACCACGACCTTGGCTTGGCTCAAATCGGGTCGTGCGCCGCCCCGCACGTTCGCGCCAATGCGCTTGCCCTTACTGGGCGCATTGAATTCAACATTTTGTACAGTTGCCAGATTGCGCGGAAACTCCTTTGGGAAACCCGCGGGGCGAACGGTAAGCACGACTGGCTCAGCCAGTGTTTCCACGGTCGCGAAAATCGAACCCGCGGCAATCGGACGCTTAAATTGAGTTGGGCTGATGACTTGGATTACATCCGTCACCATTGCCGCGTCGATTAAGCCGGCGAGGCGAGCCATCACATCCTTGCTGGCCATGCTCGAGATCGCCGCGATGTGAGTGTAACCACCAAGCAGATTCTTCATATCCGCGCACAACGAATCGGCCAGTGGCAGTTCAGAAAGATTTGCGTTGAATTGAGTTCCTGCGCCAACATTGAGATCGGCTTTGCCGTCGATGGACAACATATCGTAGGGCATGCCCAAGGCGTGGCCGAAAGCGGCGAGAGACTCGGTTTCATGCCCCAGAAAGGCAACGCAGAGTAACTTGCTCACTAAAGGGCACCTCGTTCTTTCAGCGCTGAGACGAGTTCAGCCACGCTTCCCACTTTCCGGCCAGCCGGCCTTGCGGGCGGCGCCTCGAGTTTGACCGTCTTGGTCTTTAGGGCAACTCCTCCGCGAGCAGGTCTCTTTTCAAGTGGCTTGCTTCTCGCTTTGATGATTCCCGGCAGGGCAATGTATCGCGGCTCATTCAACCTTAGATCTGTCGTCACGACAGCGGGCAAGGGGAGCTGCAGAGTCTCTTCTCCTGAATCCGTCTCCCGCTCGACGGTTGCCTGTCCATCGCTCAACGTCAGTTTTGAGGCAAAGGTAGCTTGGGGCCAGTCGAGTTTGGCGGCCAGCATTTGCGCGGCTTGATTGCGGTCGTTGTCGGTCGCTTGTTTCCCCATGAGCACGAGGTCGAGTTGAAGCTCTTCGACCAACGCCTTCAATTCCGCCGCCACGGCTGGAGAGTCCAGTTCCGCCGTTGATTCAAGGAGAATCGCTTTGTCAGCACCGATCGCCAGTGCCTTGCGTAGCTGATCTTCACACTCCGGTCCTCCAATGGAAACAACGGTGATCTCAATTGCGGGGTTCTTCTCCTTTTGCCTGACCGCTTCTTCCACGGCAATCTCGTCAAATGGATTGATCTCGAATTTCTGGCCGGAAGTGTCGATGCCGGAACCATCCGCGAGTGGTCTGACTTTTGCAAACGGGTCAAGCACGCGCTTAACGGGTACAAGGATTTTCATAGGGGTCGTCGAGCCGACAGGTAATGCCTGGTCGGTTGATGCGTAATAGGTTACTAGATGGTGCGATTTAATTGGATGACAAAAGGACTCTTGCTATGCGCCGCGAGCTTATCAATTGCGGCTGGCCAGACCACAACCAGCACCGTATCTCCGCTACGAGTTTGCGGAACATCGAGTGCAAAGGGAAACATCACCACCTATCGCGTCAAATTCCAAAATCGGACAGACCGCGTTATCGAGGGAGTCTGGATCCGAAAGGTCGGCATCGGCATCCACTATCGGGAATTTCGACCAGAATACAAAGTTGGCCCAATCTCGCCTGGGAAAGAAATTAATTTAACGTTCGACGTGAGAGGCACCGTTTCTCCTCCGCCGGAACCCGAGACGATCGGCATTGAAGGGTACAGCCGCTCCGGACACCAAACCACCTACTACTTTCTTCCGTTTCCAGACAATTGCCGACGCAATGGCTAGTTCCGCAAAGGTTTGTTGTTTTCCAACATGTGCTTGATCCGAGCGTGACTCAGCGCTTTTCGGCACAAGTCGACGAATTCAACGCGCTCTAACCTAATCGCATCTTCGTAGGACTGCGCTCGCGCAAAAATTGTCCGGAATTTCTCGCCGATCGTCCGATCGTGGTCGGTAAATACGCCCGTTCTTCGGCCCTCTTCGATTTCTCGGTCGATCATCCCGCCGATCGGTCCCTCGGGAGTATGCCAAGCCGGCCGCTTTGTTGGGGCGCTGGTCATCGCCAAACGTTTTGCTTCGGTGATCAGTCGATCTGGGTGGTACACCGTGAAGTCAGTCTGCCGTAAGTAGCCCAAGGAACGAGCGTGGTCGGCGCTGGTCGAAATTGTCCCCTCAGTTAGGTTGCGGGCAACGTCGGCAAGTCGCTTTGCAGTGTGCTGGTTGTAGACTCGCATCAGTGCTGTGCCCCGTCCGCCAGGCAGAAGTCCGACCTTCGCTTCCGGAAGTCCGACATTCGCTTCGGCGAGGGCAACGATCCGCGAACAGGAAAGCGCGATCTCCAACCCCGCGCCAAGGGTGTGGCCAAATACCGCCGCGACGCATTCCGCTTTCTCTAACGCTTCGCCCAATTGCTGCAACTCGATTAGGGCCTGATCTATCCCTTCAAAATCATTTGCCTGGATCAAGGCGTCGAAATGGTTCAGGTCGTATCCCGCGGAAAAAGCTCGGGCTTCGCTGGTGAGAACGATCGGGCGGTGGGCGCCGGTGACGACGAACTCCGTGAGATCCCTGACGACTTCGGGAGTAATAACCCCCATTTTCGTCCGCAAGGACACGGCTATGACGCCATCGCCCAGGTCTCGAAGGAAAAACGACGGAGATTCCCCGACGATGGGAAAGTCGGTCAGAGCGGCGTATTCGGGTTCCGGAGTTATCGTCGCCAAGCCGCCGGAAAAAGAGCGTTGCTTCGTTCCTTCGTAAAAAGGCTCGAACGACATCCCCAGCCGTTCAGGACCGATGGCATCCATCATCGCGAACGGGCCCAGCTGCCACCCGAAGCCCCACATCATCACCCGATCGAAGTCGCGCACCGAGTGGCTGATCTCTTCTTTCAAATAGTCTGCGTACTTCAACACAGGAATAAGGTGTTGCCGAAGGAACTCACCAACTTCGCACCTCCTGTCCAATGCCTGTCCAATTCGCTCTTCCAGTGGAAATTTGGACAATTCCTCGACGGCGACCAGGTGTGGCTCTTGCCGCTGGCTGTAGGCGAACGTTTGGAGATTAAGCGCGAGGAGCTCTTTGCCCTCCTTCCGGTAATAACCTTGCCGAACCTTGTCCCCGATCCAGCCCTTGGCCAAAAGCGCTTCCATGGAACGAGGCGTCCTAAAGTTGGACATGTTGGGGTCGTCGGGGCACCTTTCCGCAAGGTTGCGCGCGATGTCCGCCATGATGTCCAACCCAACGATGTCGTTTAGCCTAAAACTGCCGCTTTTTGGGCGTCCGAGAAATGGACCAGTAATGGCGTCGACCTGCTCGATCGTGAGATACAGCTTTTCGGCGGAATGGATCGCATGGTACATGGACCACATTCCGAAGCGATTGGCGATAAAACCGGGGGTGTCCTTAGCCAGGATGACCCGCCTAGCGACACGCTTCTCCAGAAATTCAGTCATCGCCTCAACGGCCGCCGGCTCGGTCTCATCGGTAGGGATGAGCTCGAGAAGCTTCAAATATCGGGGTGGATTAAAGAAGTGAGTTCCCAGGAATTTAGCGCGGAATTCATCGCTCCTACCTTCCGCGAGCAAACCAATTTGAAGTCCGCTTGTGTTGGTGGAGATCATTGCGCCCGGCTTCAGCTGGGGCTCGATCTCGGCAAAGAGATTGCGCTTAATGTCCAGCTTCTCGACAACGGCTTCGCAAACCCAATCCGCCTGGGCAAGCAACGCCCCCGCATCCTTGACTCCAGCGACCTCGATTTCGTGGGCGCGTTCGGAGACGTAAAAATGGGGAGGCTTGGCGGCACGGGCTCTTGCCAGACCTTCCACCGCGGCTTCGCGGGTGACATCCAGCAGACTGACTTTAAATCCAACGTTGGCAAGGTGGGCAGCGATACCGGCGCCCATTGTTCCCGCTCCAATGACGCAAACATTCTGCGCCTCCAACCAATGCGAATAGTCCAATCCCTGCGATGCCATGTTTGTTTCGATGAACGGTTATTTCGTTCGCGGCAAGGATACCAAACCTTGAATTGCAACGGAAGCTCAGCGCAATGACAAGTACATGCAACTGTTTCCCTGAATTGCCCGTCAGAATTACCCGAGATATACTATCGGATTGACAAATGCAAACACTTGAGGTGAGACAACATAGCAGGATTTAGAAGGCCTCCGCGTCCCGAACCCGGACCGGAGATTAACCAACGCGTACTCAAATATCGCGACGTGCGATTAATCGGCTCCGAAGGCCAACAACTTGGAATCGTCCAAAGCCGACAAGCACTTCAGATGGCAAGGGACGAAGGACTCGATCTCGTACTGGTTTCTGCCTCGGCGCAGCCCCCCGTCTGCCGGATCATAGATTACGGGAAGCATAAATACCTAGAAGGGAAGCAAGGCAAGGATAAGAAGAGCAAACAGCAAGAAGTAAAAGGTATAAAGATCAGTCCGAGAATTGCTGAACACGATCTCGGGTTCCTTGTCAAGAACGCAATGCGCTTTTTGGAGGAGGGTCATAAAGTCAAAGTGACCTGCATGTTCAAGGCTCGGGAAATCACCCATCCAGAGCTAGGGAAGAAGAAACTCGAAACATTCGCCGAGATGGTCAAAGATCTCGCGGTCGTCGAGCGGACTCCATCCCTGGACGGAAGGATGATGATCATGGTTTTGAATCCCAAGCCGCAAACAGGAACGAAGAAGAATGCCAAAGCTGAAAACAAACAAGACGGCAGCCAAGCGATTCAAGATCTCGGGGACGGGAAAGATTCTGCGACGGAAGTCGCACAACAATCACCAGTTCCTGCACAAGAAGGCGAGTCGAAAGCGACGTCTTGAGCAAGAACCGGAAGTATTCCGAGGCGAGCTGAAGCGCGTTAAGCGCCTGCTCTGCTTGTAATCAAAATGCAGCCTTCCCAAGGCTGCATAACGACTCTACCGCTACCTTCGAATCGAACGGGACCCGGTTAAAAGTACAAAGGAGTAAAAAGAATGGCACGTGTAAAACGTGGCTTGATGCGCCACAAGCGCCACAAGAAAATTATTGAACGAGCCTCAGGTTATTGGGGCCGTAAAAAGAACGTATTCCGCCGCGCTCATGAGCAGGTGATGAAGTCCGGACAATACGCTTTCCGGGACCGCCGAGCCAAGAAGCGCGATTTCCGCAGACTTTGGATTGCTCGAATTTCTGCCGCCTGCTCGGAAAATGACATTAAATACAGTCAGCTCATTGCCGGACTGGCAAGAGCTGGTATTCAAGTCAATCGAAAGATGCTGAGCGAGCTGGCGATCGCCGACGCAGCGGCCTTCACCGCCGTGGTGGACCAGGCTCGAGCCGCTTTGGCCTAAGGTAGCGGCCCAAATATGTAACAGGCGAGCAGAACAGTCTGCTCGCCTTCTTTATTGAAGCCTCAAGGCCGCTGGCAGTCTCAAAAGTAAAATGATAGGGAGGCATCGATGCCAACACTCAAAGACCGAGAATTCTCTAATATGACCGTTCAATTTATCGACGAGTCCAACTTCCTCGACCGAGTTCGGGAATTTGTCGCGACCGAAGTTCTTCCGAACACCCGTGAATGGGAAAAGAACACCGAATTTCCGGATGAGATTTGGCCGAAGTTGGGCCAGCTTGGGTTGCTAGCGATGACCCTGCCGAAGGAGTTGGGCGGTGCTGGCTATTCCTGCCAAACCTATGTCAATGCTTGTCGTGAAATTGCGAAAGGGGATCCGGCTTTGAGCATGAATGTCGCCGCGATCAATGCCCTCTGCGTCGCACACTTCGTTTCTTTCGCAACCGACGAGCAGCGCGAGAAATATCTGCCCGGAATTATCGAAGGGAAGATCAAACTTGCCTGGGGTCTGACCGAACCGGATGCAGGCTCTGATGCTCGTCGCGTGCAAACCAAGGCAGAACCAGATCCGGAGCGTCCCGGATATTACCGGCTCAACGGCAAGAAGATGTTCATCACGAACGCGGGCAAAGCCGATCTCATCATCATGATCGCCCGCACTTCGGAGAAAGACCTCAGCGCTTTCTTTGTCGAAACTGATCAGTCCGGTTTTCAAAACGTGCAGCGCATCCACACGGTTGGGGTTTCCGCATCCTGGACAACGTCTTTCGACCTCGTCGACGCCATCGGTTGGCATACCCCATGCACTTTTGAAGAGGCCATCGGACTGCTTTATCGCGGACGGCTGGGTATCGCCGGAATGGCGCTCGGAATAGCCGAAAAGGCCTTTGAGCTAACCGTCGAGTATTCCAAACAGCGTGAACAATTCAATCGACGTCTGTGCGACATGCAATCGGTTCAGAACATGATTGCCGACAGCGCAATGGAAATCGAAGCGGCAGCCCTGCTACTCGAGAAGGGCGCCCAGTTGTTCGACGAAGGGAAGCCGGTCGTTAGGGAGGCTTCGTTTGCCAAGCTTTATGCCAGTGAGACTTCAAATCGGGTTACGAACCGGGCCATCCAGATCCATGGTGGGCGCGGTATGACTCCCGACTTTTTGGTCGAAAAACTTTGGCGCGACGCAAAGCTGACGGAGATCGGAGAGGGCTGTAGCGAAATTCAACGTTTGGTAATTGCCAAACAAGTCTTAAAATAAGACGTCTAGAGTAGGGCGGGCCGAAATCCGCATCAAGGAGCATAGGAATGATTGTCACGGCATTGGTGGCCGCTCTCAGCACAGTATGGGTTGCGCCGATTTCCGACGAAGTCAAATTGGCGAGAGTCTACAAACTCGGGGAAAAGACGACTTATCAAATTAAGTCGAACATGTCCATCCAGCATCGGTCGCGAGGTCTCGAGACCTGGATTCCGGAGGACTTAGACCTAAATTATCAATTCACGACCGAAGTGAAGGCTCTGAAGCCGGACGGGGTGGCCGACGTGCTCTACCTGCGCCCCACCATGACAATCATCACGGGTGAAACATTCGACAATCCTCCCAAAACCGAAGTGGAGAAAGTGAAGTACAACATGCTCCTCACGCTCTCGCCCGCCAATGAAGTCCTGAATATGAAGGATCTCAATCCTCCACCTAAAGCAGCCGGGAAAAAGGGCGGCGGAAATCTTAAGTTTCACACGGTCAACATCCACGGACAATCGGTCCAGATCCCATTTATCGGGCAGTTTATTGGCGAGGTACATCGACTGGCTTTGTTCGCTGGAAATTTCGAAAGCGCCCTGGATTTCGCTCCTCGCCTGCCATTCGAGAACCTTAAAGTTGGCGACACCTGGAAGCGAACAGTTGGCTACTCGCCCCAAAAGCTGAAAGGCAAAGATGGCAAGACGGTTAATCAACGCCTGGACTACACGTTTACCTACAAGGGCTTGGTAGATTCCGGTGCAAAGAAGGTTCATCGCGTACTTGGAGAGTGCAAGTTGGATACTAACTTGGCGGACTATGTGAACGAGTTGTTCGACATGAAAGCGGAAGATACGGGCTTGAAATCGATCCCGCTGAAGTTCACGGCGCAAATAGAGTTCGACTTGGACCAAGTCACCAAGAAAACATTGCAAAGCAATGCAACATCCGAAGGCGGATTTCAAATTATCTTGACCGCTTATCCGAACGATCCGGTGGAAGAGGAGACATTCAAGGGCAAGACGCAGCTTAGAATTCTCAACACCACAGTCGTTAAGCAACCGGTTAAGGGCAAGGGAACGCGCTAGTTCTTGCTCATATCGGCGCAATGGGCCTCCGTGTACTCAGTGCGCGGGGGCCCATCTCCTATAATTTTACTGGGAAAACGGGGAGCTAGCAAGTTACGCCTCCGTTTGGGTGGACTAAATCGTCTTGAAGTTCGCGAATGAGGGCGCGTGCAATTAAAGCGTGAATTTGTGTCGGTGGAACGGACCCTCTTGTGGTTGTCCATTCTCGCCGCCGGTTTCTTAACGCTTTTAGTAGTGATCCAACCGGTTGCGCTGATCCCATCTCCGTTTTGGTTAATTCTGCCGGTCCTCGCCCTGGTTGCAGAGTTTCTTCCCGTCGAGCTTTCGCGCCGCGGAGTTCGCGTCACATTTACTTTGCCCTTCGTTGCTGGCGTTCTCTTCGCAAAAGGCGCGATATTTGCCGTCGCCGTAGACGCTCTAGTAACTCTGGCTGCAGGATTTACAATGGCCCGCCGCCGACGGTCTAGGCTCGCCTCTTATTGGCTTGCAATTAACGTTTGCGTAGGCATCATCAGTGCATCCGTGGGAGCTCTTGTTGCTCAGGGAATGGGCCGGATCACGGCGGGGTACGAGGGGATCACCGTTTTCCAATGTATTGGCTTTATGCTGGGTTACGGCATCATCAATTTCCTACTCGTGACGTATCTGGATTGGCGTAGCGGCGGGCGATCATGGGCGGAGAACCTAGTCGCCACTTTCAAGCTGTCAGCTCGTAGTTTTGCTCTTTACACGGTGGTGGGAATGGCGGTCGCCATCCTCGCCAAGGAGGGGCATTATCTGTACATACCGTTTACTCTCGTGCCCGTGTTGGCTCTCCGCACCGCGCTTCAGTTCCAATCGCGGATGTATGAGCACTATTACGAAACCATAACCGCCCTTACGCTAATGCTCCAACGCGCTCACCCCTACACCCACGGGCACTTGGAGAGGGTCGCGAAGACAGCGGAAGAGGTCGCGCGGCGACTGGGTCTTTCAAGTTCCAAGGCGAGGATGGTCCGCGAGGCGGCGGTGCTTCACGACATTGGAAAAATTGCGGTCGACGAGGCGCTATTGGACAAGCCCGGACCGCTTTCCGAGTCGGAAATGGACCATGTTCGCCAACACGCGACTTGGGGAGCCCAGATATTGGGCCCAGTTCGAGGATTCCGGGACATGCTCCCATGGATACTTCATCACCACGAACGACCCGATGGCCTCGGTTACCCGAGCGGGTTGGCAGACGCTGATATTCCGCTTGAGAGCAAAATTATCGCCGTCGTCGACGCCTATGACGCCATGACGGGAAGCGAACTCCCCGGAACAAAACGAAGTTATCGCGATTCGATGACAGTCGAAGAGGCTCTGCAGGAGCTCAATCGGTGCGCCGGAACGCAATTCGATCGGAAAGTTGTCGGGGCATTCCGAACGGTCATCTTGGAGGGACGGCTTTGAACCCGACAACCGAGGGTGTTCTCATTTTTGCTGCCGTCACCACGCTTTGGTTGATCTATTACGTCAAGGTTTACTTGCCAAACCAGCTTGAATCTAGGTTCCTGGAGTCGATGAAAGCATTTAGTAAAGCGATCGAGCTTCGATTTCCCGCCAATTCGGGCAGAACGGAAGAGATCATTAGACTTGCCCGGGCGGCGGGCCGACGGTTTGGTTATTCCCGCTCGGAATTACTGGAACTCGAACTTGCCGCCCATCTGCGCGATATCGGTTGCTGCGCAATTCCATATCACCCGTTTAACGATAAACCTCGGCTGGAATGGAATGAGGCGGAAGAGAAGGTTTTCAATAAGCACCCCGAAGTAAGCGGTGCGATGTTAGAACTGGTGCCATCACTCCGGCACGTGGCTGATTCGGTTCGGTGGCATCATGCGCGCTACGACGGGAAGAACGTCATGGGGAGCCCAGTTGGCGCTGACCTTCCTTTGAATGCCCGGATATTAAAGGTCGCATCGGACTTTGCTTGGATGTCGTATGAAGTCGGGCCTGGGGCAGCAACGAAGATGTTGGAAAAGGGCAAGGGAACGGAATATTGCCCCGAGGTGGTTGGGGAATTCATGCAAGTGCTAACATCCTCCCGTGTCAAAGAGCCCGAGCCCAGCCTTGCGGGATTCTAAAGTCTGGGGACCGCCGCTCGCGGTTTTTCTGATTGCGTTATGCATACGGTTAATCGGAATCGGTTGGGGCTTGCCCAATGATCACCACCATCAGAGCTACCATCCGGACGAGCCTGTAATTTGGGCATACAGCCAAGGTATCGAGCCCACCAAGCTAAAGTTCACGCCGGGGTTTTACAACTACGGAACGCTGTACCTCACCACCCTTCGGGTGGCATCCGATGTGGTTGCCGGATATACGGGTGGCGGACTCGATCCGAAGTCGCCGGAGAAAGCCTGGGACTACATCGGGAAATCCCACTTGGCGGGAAGAATTCTGAGCGTCCTGGCCGGAGCGGGAACCGCGCTTGTTGTTCTCCTACTTTTGCGCAGGTTCACCACGGATTTTGGCGCTTTTCTTGGCGGACTTGCGCTTGCAATCGCACCCGGACATGTAGTGCATTCCCGGTTCCAAACGGTCGACGTCTTGGCCACCTTTCTCCTTGCCCTTAGCGCCTTTTATGCGTGTCGATTGTTGCCAAGCGAATTGGATTCGAACGCGAGGGCCTCAACTTGGAAACTTGCTGCCCTGTGTGGACTCTTCGCGGGACTCAGCGCAGGAACCAAATACACCGGCATTTTGATCTTGTTGGTGCCGATTTTTATCCTCATTTTCGCGCGGGGGAAAGATACGGTGAAGTTGGGCTCAATCGCGATTGGTGTGGCTGTGGCGGCATTTCTGATCTCCACTCCAGGTTTCCTTCTTGAGAACGCGAAGTTCATGGAGGGATTCCTCTACGAAACACGCCACGTGAAGGAAGGCCATGGGCTGGTGTTCGAAGGAACCAGTTCCGGCTATTTCTATCACATCGGCAACCTATTTCTTGGAATCGGTCCGATTGTCACTCTTCTCGGATTCTGCGCACTGATTGCCGCCGCCAGCAAACGCATGTGGTGGGCTGGCGCATTGCTCCTCTTTTTTGCGGCCTATTATCTCCTCATCGCCGGCGCAGAGGTTAAGTTCATCCGATACACTTTTCCGCTCTACGTACCGCTGACGGTGGGATTCGGCTGGCTTATGGGGCAATGCCGGGAATGGGGAGGGAAATGGCACCTGATCGTTGGAGCTGGACTCCTTGGTTTAGGCGGGCTTTTTGGAGGTGGACTGATCTCCACCGCTAGATTCACCAGTTGGATGGCTGCACCAGACCCGAGAGATTTGGCGGGAGCATTTCTTGCCGGCAAGAACACCTCGGTCGGTTTGGTCGAAGACCCCTGGTTTTACACTCCTGCGATCCATCCTGATCTCGGTCGCCGACTGGTTTATGAAACCGGCATGCCTCAGGTTGGAATTGCGGGTTATCCGTACTTCGATTCGATTGTTAGGCAAATGACGGCACCGTCGATTGTCCGATTCGTACCCGAAGAAGGGCTTGATTCAAGGGTGGATTGGGATATCCGACTATTGACAGATGTCAAGCCGGAATACGTTGCCTATTCGTCGTTCGAATATGAAAACTTTGCGCGGATCAGCCAACTTGCCAATCCGTCGCCGGTCGGGAAGGCAACGGTCGAGCGAGCGGAACAATTCCGCGATCGTCTTCTCGTCGAATACGACTTCGTGCAAATGTATGGGCCGGGGCTGGAAATGGTCCACGACATGATGTACGTGCAACCCACGGTTTGGTTATGGAAGCGAAAACCAGGCCGGTAAGCGAGTCGATCGAATGGTTCCTGGACTACCTTCGAGCCGAGAAGGGGGCCAGCGTCCACACTATTGCCGCATATCTCAACGACCTTAGCCGGGCCGAGGCGTTCTTCAATGAGAATGGCCTCTCGGGATGGAAAGACCTTTCCGAACCAGACTTGGTTCGTTACGAAGCATTTCTTGGGAAGTCCGTTGGCCCGACTTCCGCGCAAAGGAAGCTGAGTTCTTTGCGATCGTTCCTAAAGTTTCTGAAAAATCGCGGGGTCGGTCCAACCGTGGATTTGCCTGCAACCGGGGGATTCAAGAAACCAATCCGATTGCCCAAGGCATTACCGCTCGACTCCATGCTGTCCATATTGGAGGCGCCTGACCTCAGCAATCCGGTTGGGATGCGGGATCGGGCGCTCATGGAGCTTGTCTATGGAGCCGGGCTTCGGATTTCAGAAGCAGTTGGATTGCGGTTGAGTGAATTGGACCAGGCCCAAGGTGCAGTCCGAATCACCGGAAAAGGAAACAAGACGCGTTGGATCCCTCTTCCCGACCAAACCATGTCTTGGGTGAATAAGTACCTAGAGTCCTCGCGTCCCCTACTTGTCAAGAAGCCAACCGATCTCGTGCTACTTTCCGCCCGTGGAGGCGCACTTCTGCGCCAGAACGCATACAAGATGATCGACGGATATGCCAAGAAGGCCGGCGTAACCGAACATGTCAGCCCCCACGTTCTTCGCCACAGTTACGCAGTGCACTTGCTACAAGGCGGCGTTGATCTTCGCGCTGTCCAGGAGCTTTTGGGACATGAAAGCATTGCCACGACCCAGGTTTACACTCAACTGGATTTGGCGTCGGTCCAGAAGCGGTACCGAGATGCGCATCCCCGGCGTTAAAGGCCAGGAAGATTTGCATTCGCAAAACAGTCTAATTCAATTCCGTCCGACTGACCGGCAGCTAAACGCCAAGTTGCCGCAAGTCCGATCATAGCCGCGTTATCGGTGCATAGCTCAATTGGCGGACAGATAAATTCAATGCCAGACTTTGCCGCCGCGTTCGCCAAGCGCTCTCGCAGGGCTCGATTCGCGGCCACGCCTCCAACCAGGGTCAAGGCTGAGGCTCCATGTTGTTCACAAGCTCGAATGGCCCGCTCGGAGAGAACCGAAACAATAGTTTCTTGAAGCGATGCCGCCGCATCGG
>DATFHI010000046.1:0-8536 GCA_035248525.1 Fimbriimonadaceae bacterium
TGGCCCTGACCGAAGCCAAATCCGCCTCGGCCACCGCGACCCTGTCCTCCACCCTGGCCACCTTGGGCACTAGCGAGAGCAACGCAAACGAGCATCGCCGTCGCCAAAATTGTCTTGTTTATCATTGGATCGTGGGGAACCTCCAAGGAGGTTATAACGCCGCCGGTTGGGCGTTGTTCAGCTAATCCTCGAAAACTTATCTTTTTCGGCGGAAGCCGGTTGAAGATTCGCGAGCTACGAATTTAGCCTGGAAAACCATTTCCTGAGGCTCATCCGTGGGCCATTCCACGCGATGCTCCAGAAACTCCCAGGATGTTCGGCATATATCTTTGATGGGATGCTCGATCGTCGAGATCGGCGGCCAGGCGTATTCCGCCTCCTCAATTCCGCCCGAACCAACAATCGCAACATCATTAGGGGTGCGAATTCCAAGCTCGGACAAGGCTCGCTTCGCCGCGATAGCCAAGCCATCGTTGAAACAGACGATGCCTTCCGGCGCCCCCCACTTTTGCGTGTAATCCTTCACGGCTTCCATCGCTTTCTTGCGATCCAAGCCGTGGGTTTGAATCTCATCAGTGGTGATCCCTGGAGTCGACTTTAGACTTCGGAAGGTCCGGTAAAGAGAGTCCTTAGGTTGGCCCTGGGTCGCGGGCCGCAAATAGGCGATCCGTCGGCAGCCAATGTTGATGAGGTGCTGGAACGCTTCGATTGCAGCGGCGGAAACATCGACGAGGACGTTGTCCCAACCTTCCCGGCGAACCATCCCCACATTCACGCCCGGCTTCATACTGCCGCTACCGTTTACGAATTCGGAATCGGGGGAGTCGAGATCGAATGCGAGATAGCCATCGACGTTCAGGTCCACGGGTCGCTTGCGCAAAGCTCCATCGGTCTGGGACTGCCAAACGACGATTTCAAATTCACTTCCAGTGACCGCCTCTTGAACTCCTTGCAGCAAAGTAGAGTAGTAGCCATCGGAAGTGGAGGGCAAACAAACGGCCAACATATCCGTTCGACCCGTAGTTAGGGCTCGAGCGGCGCGATTTGGTCGATATCCTAGCTCTTCTGCGGCAGTCAATACGCGTTGGCGAGTCGCCTCGGTTATTCCCATGTCCATGCGATTGTTTAGGACAAAGGAGACCGTGGCGTGTGAAATTCCTAAATGTTTTGCTATGTCGCGAAGCGTTACCGGCATTTCGAAACCTACTTAAATCTTATCAACCTGCAACCTGCAGACTGCAAAAAATGGGCCGCAAGACACCATGCGGTTAAATGCAACACTTTATCCTACACGATTTTTTGTTGCGTTGTCCCGTAGGACGCTAAAACTGTGAAAAATGTTGGTTGGATGATGGGGTTTGCAACGAATTTCCTCTTAACATTCTTTCCTACACCGGTCAAAGGCACGGAACTTGACGGCTAAACTTGACCTATGCGGGCAGTGGTTACCGGCGGCGCCGGATTTCTTGGATCTCACTTAACCGACCGGCTTTTGCGCGAAGGCTGGGACGTTTTGATCATCGACAACTTAATCACCGGTTCAACCGACAATATTGCCCATCACGCGGGAAATGAACGGGTTAAGTTCATCAAGCAGGACGTCACTGAGTACCTGTTTGTCGATGGCCCAGTGGACTTCATCTTTCACTTTGCCAGCCCGGCCTCGCCGATCGACTTCGCCAGAATGCCGATTCCGGTGCTGAAAGTTGGAGCATTGGGAACTCATAAGGCGCTCGGCTTGGCGAAAGCGAAAAATGCAAAGTTCATGCTCGCCTCAACCAGCGAAGTCTACGGCGATCCGCTTGTAAGCCCGCAACCGGAAACCTACTGGGGCAACGTTAACCCAATCGGCCCGCGTGGAGTCTACGATGAAGCCAAGCGATACGCCGAAGCGATGACGATGGCGTATCACCATTTCCATGGCCTGGATACGCGAATTGTGCGGTTTTTCAACACCTACGGCCCCCGCATGAGGCTGGACGATGGCCGGGTGGTACCGAATTTTCTTCACCAAGCCCTGACTGGAAAGTCTTTGACGGTCTATGGCGACGGTAGCCAGACCCGCTCATTCGGCTACGTAGAAGATATTGTCGATGGGGTCTGGAGGCTGGCCAATGCCGACTTCCACGAACCGGTGAATATTGGAACCCAGGACGAACATACCGTCTTGGAGTTCGCGAAGATCGTTCTCGAAGTCACCGGATCTAACAGCCAAATCGACTACATGCCGGCGTTGCCCGATGATCCGAAGCAACGTCGTCCAGACTTAACCAGAAATCGCCAGGTGCTAGGTGGTTGGGAACCAAACGTCGATCTGCGAGAAGGGTTGCGACGAACTGCGGAGTACTTCCAATCTCGAATTGGCGCGACCGTTTAGCTTTCGGTTGTGATTGCAATTATTCCGGCGGCAGGACTTGGGAAGCGGATGCGGTCACTCAGTGGCTCCGGTTCCAAGGAGATGCTCTCGGTCGCGGGAAAGCCCCTCATCGATTACTGCATTGCCGAAGCCTGGGGAGCAGAGGTCGGCGAAGTCTTTGTAGTTTCGTCGGCCGCAAAACCAGATCTCAACAAACACTTGGCTGATAGGGGGGAGTCGGTGCGAGTGCTGTTTCAGCCCGAGCCAACCGGTTTGGCGCCAGCAGTCTTTCTGGCGGGATTGAGAAAAGCCGCGGTCGTTCTGCTTCCCGATGCGCTGTTTTATCCGTCCAGCCCCACGAAGCGAATCGTCCGGGCGCTGGTGGAGGGATATGAAATCGTCCTACCCACCCAACAAGTTTCCGACTCAGAGGTAAATAAATTCGGCATATTGGATGAAGACGCATCGCCGCCGAGCCTCCTAGAAAAACCCAATTCGGCCGATACTAAATCACGTTCGGCAATCGGCGGAAGGTTTGGATTCTCTTCCACAGCCTTGCAAGTGATGGCGGTGGGAATGTTTGAGAATCCTCAAATGGATTTGCCCCTGTCGCCCCTTATAAACGCTGCATTGAAGATGGGGTTGAGCTTTAAGCAGCTACCCCTGACTGAATCAGAAAGACGATTCGATTGCGGAAGCGTGAGTGGTTTTCGCCAGGCTCAGAAGGTGCTGGGGCCGTGATCAAATACTCTGCCCCAGGTCGATGCGGAATCGTCGGTAATCCCAGCGACATCTACGGCGGAAAAGTGCTGTCATGCTCACTTCCGGTTCGAGCCAAATGCAATTTGTCGGTTGGAGATGCGCCGGTTCAACTGGATGATCCTCTGCTTTGGCATGCCGCGACTGCGCGATTCCCTATCTCGGGATTCAGAGTCGATTGGTCGACTTACATACCTCGCTCCAGCGGATTATCCGGCTCCACTGCCCTGTTGGCTGCAACGCTAGCAGGAGTGTTGACGGCACGCGGCACACCTCCAAGCCTGGATTCTGTGGAAGGTAAGCAGCAATTTGCCGAGCTCCTTCGCGATATTGAGTTAAACGAAGCGCATATCGCATGCGGATTCCAAGACGCCTACATGATCGTCTTCGGTGGACTTCAGTTGATGGACTTTGCTGGCAAGTCACCCGATCGCACTGGACCTCCGGCATCGCTCCAATCCATCCAAGCCCCACTTCCATTCCTGCTCGTTAGAACGGGAGTTGAGCGGGTAAGCGGCTCCGTTCACCGACCCGTGATACAACGTTGGCGTGAGGGTGACCGTTCTGTTCGAGAGGGAGTTGCCGAAATTGCCGATTTAGCCGAGCCCGCCGCGCAAGCGTTATGCGAAGGCTCTTGCGGCAAGCTCGCTGCATTGATGTCCAGAAATCAGGAAATTGTGAGCAGTTGGGGCAGCTCAGGCGAGGCGGTAGACCGGCTCATTGCGGACTGCATTGCTTCAGGAGCCATGGCTGCAAAACTGGCGGGCGCCGGCCAGGGAGGGACGGTCATAGCTCTCACTGAAGATCCTTTCAGCCTAGAATTGAACCTGCGGAATCGGGGCTACACGCGGTTCCTGCGCCCGTCGATTTGTCCCGGGCTTACTTCGGAAAGATGAGAATCGCCGCTCAACTCTATACCGTCCGCGACTTCACAAATTCCGAGATGGAATTTGCCCAGACCTTGGCCAAGATCGCCCAAATTGGTTATCGCGAGGTGCAACTCTCGGCGGTTGCCTGCATGGCCGGTGACCGTCCGCTGGTATCGGCAAACTTAGCCAAACGAATGTTGGACGACTTGGACCTTCGCGCGAGCCTGACACACCGGTCCTGGGAGCATATTGCGAACACCGATTCCTGCCTTGAATTCCATGCGATTTTGGGAGCGGAGATGGTTGCGTTCGGTTCCATTCCCGATTCCTTTCGCTCCGGCGGGCTTGACGGATATCACCGATTTGCCGAGGCGATGCAAGGCGTCGCGAAAGAGTTGGCGGCCGGCGGACTGAAATTCGCCTATCACAATCATGCCTTTGAATTCGAGCGCTTCGAGATGGGAGTGCGACCGTTCGAGGTTCTGGCCAATCGAACCGAAGCTTTCGTCAATTTTGAACTCGATACCTATTGGGTGGTGCATGCCGGAATGGACCTGCCCAAGCTATCGAATCAGCTATCCGGGCGAATTCCGATGATCCATGTCAAAGACCGGGCCATGGTGGGCAACGAAGCGAGGATGGCGGCCGTGGGTGAAGGAAACCTCGATTGGCCAGCGCTTATTCCGCAGTTCGCACAGTCGGGCGTAGAGCTTGTAGCGGTCGAGCAAGACGAGTGTTACGGCCGCGATCCGTTCGACTGTTTGTGCTCCAGTTACGACTACCTGACGAAACTCATCCGCAACAATTGTGCGAACTCGCCAGTTTAAGTTCCCCACAATTGGATATCATTGCTTTTCGTCTCCAATTTGGAGACACGTCACATGAGCGATAACAAAGGTTTCTCTTGGGGTGCGCTTCGCCGGTTCCTGCTCGGTCGGCCAATTGCCACCTCTCGGGCAAGCCATGAGCGGCTTTCACCCTTAATTGGATTGCCCGTCTTCGCTTCCGACGCGCTTTCCTCGGTTGCCTACGCCACTGAAGCCATCTTGAGCATTTTAATTTTGCTCGCGGTTACGGCGCTTCAGTACCAGTTCTATATCACCCTCGCGGTTTGCTTTCTTATCCTGGTGGTCGCGATCTCCTACCAGATGACCATCCAGGCTTATCCAACTGGCGGCGGGTCGTATATCGTCGCGACGGATAACTTGGGCGCCAAGCCGGGATTGATCGCCGGGGCAGCGTTGATGATCGACTATGTATTGACGGTAGCGGTATCGATCGCCGCTGGTGTAGCGGCCATTACATCCGCCTATCCATCGCTGCACAATTACCTGGTACCCATTTCGCTTTTTTTCATTGCGTTGGTGGCCTTCGCCAATCTGCGCGGGGTCAAGGAGTCTGGCGCCCTCTTTGCGATACCCACTTACGGTTTCGTAGTGGCGATCACGCTCGTATTGGGGTTTGCAATTGCCCGTTCGGTGGGATCCGAAGCCGCAATTCCCCAAGTGGTTGCCCGGAACGCCGAAGGAAAAAATCTGATCGGCATCGAGGCTTCCCTACCGCTTTGGTTCATCATCCTTCGCTCGTTCGCCGCGGGCTGTACGGCCTTGACGGGGATTGAAGCGGTCAGCGACGGTGTCCAAGCGTTCAAGGCGCCAGAAGCCAAGAATGCAATTACCACCTTACGTTGGATGGCGGTAATTCTCCTGTCCATGTTTTTGGGTTTGGGCTACGTGGTACAGCACATTCCTTCCCTCGCCCTTCATTCGACCGACAACCCAGAGTTCCGGACGGTTGTCTCCCAGGTCGCGGCATGGGCTTTCGGCAGCGCGACGCATCCGCTGTATTACTTCGTGCAGTTTGCGACGTTCGCGATCTTGATTTTGGCGGCCAACACCGCCTTCGCGGATTTTCCCCGCTTATCGAGCTTCATCGCCCGCGACGGTTTCCTGCCGAGGCCCTTGGCACGGCAAGGCGACCGGCTGGTTTTCCATAACGGAATCATCATCTTGGCGGTTGCCGCCGGCATCTTGGTTTATGTGTTCAAGGGGGAACTGGACGGTTTGTTGCCGCTTTACGCGGTTGGGGTCTTCACTGCCTTCTCCCTCAGCCAATTTGGCATGGTTGTCCATTGGTTTAGGAAAAAGCCAAAAGGCTGGGCTAAGAAAGCGGCGCTGAATATCGTGGGCACGACCCTCTGCGTCGCAGTCCTTCTGATCATTTCCATCACCAAGTTCCTGGAAGGCGCGTGGGTGATCTTCATCCTGCTACCGGTGGTGTTTGCCTTATTCATCGCCATCCGGAAGCGTTATGACAGCATGACGGGCCAGCTTGCAATCAGCGAAGTATTGCCAAAGTTGCCTCGCGGACACACATCCTTGCTCTTGGTTCCCAGGGTCCATAACGGAATTCTTGCGGCATTGAATTACGCCCGAATAACCGACCCGGATTGCCAGGCGATTCATGTCGCAATAGATGAACGCCGGTTAGTGGAAATTCAGGAGTTGTGGGCGCAATATGGCGCCAATGTTCCCTTGGTGATGCTTAGGTCGCCATACCGTTCTTTGATCGAACCGGTACTCGATTACGTCGACGAATTACTTCGTGAGAACAATGAACAGGTCATTACCGTCATAGTCCCAGAGGCGGTTTCGACGAAGTGGTACCACAGGCTCCTTCAGGAGAACGTAGCTCAACAATTGAAGACGGCACTCGGGATGAGGCCGAACGTCGTCGTGACGAACGTGAAGTATTTCCTGAAATAATGGCCATGCCTACACGCTATGGAGAGCTAAAGCCCGCCGAACTAACCAGGCTAATACGCGATGTTGGGGTCGCGGTGCTTCCCATTGGCTCCTTGGAGTGGCATGGCAACCACTTGCCCTACGGTGTAGCAGGGTTCCTCGCGGAAGACTTTGCGGAAAGGCTGGCGGAAAGAGTACGCGCAGTCTTGCTACCAACGCTTTATGCCCCAATGACCACGCTTCCCGACAAGCATTCATTGTGCGTGCGCAGCGAAGTATTCAGAGGGATCATTTTCGATCACTTGAATGGGCTGAAGTCCGCCGGATTTAGAACGGTTTGTATCGTGACCGGGCATTGCGCGCAGGGCCATCTGGTTGAACTTTACGAAGCTGCCACCGCATTCATCGGCGCCGAGCTCTACGTAATCGCCGCGTCCCCGCTTGAAGTGATCGAAGACGATTCGTTGCTAGACCACGGGGGCCGTTGGGAAACCGCTCAGATGTTGAGCTTGAAACCCGAATTGGTGGACTTGTCCGCGCTGCCTGAGCGGTTGACCCCCAAGTCTTCCGGCATTTTGGGAGAAGACCCCCGGTGCGCCAAAGCCGAAGAGGCCAAGAACCTCACCGACCGGGCGTTGGACGTTTGGGTGAATTGGGTGGAGCAGCCGGACATTCGGGCAATCGAGCGCTTCTATGTCCGGCGTATAAAGTCGTTCTCCGAATACCTGGAAACCTACGCGGCTTTAAGCTGGGAGCAGGCGATTCGGGCTTGGTGGGAAAAGAAAGACTAGCTTAATCTTCCCGCCCAGCGAACGGCGTTGTAGATAACCCGGCGGACTCTATCGTCGAAGTAGGTTCGATAAGTCTCGTGTCCCGGTCGGAAGTAAAAGACGCGACCTTTTCCTTCGCCTTGACCTTTGCCTCCGCCCGGTCCTGATTCGAAATTGGGATCGATCCCTTCGCCGATGGTCCAGCAGATCCCGCACGGGAAATATTCTCCGCCGACCGTGAACTGGGACTGAAACACCAACACCTGGGGTGGAGGCACGTCGAAGGGCGCGCCGTACATCTCCTCGGCATCGAGCGTGAAATCTTCGACTCCCTTTGCGATTGGGTGGCTTGGAGCGCATACGGTAATGATTTCTTTGTCGTCAGCTTCCCTCCAACCTCCCTTCAGATGTCCTGTACAACCCAGCACCGCTTTGAATGTCTTGGAGTAGTGGCCCGAATGCAAACAGATAAAGCCCATGCCACGTTGGCGAACATGGGTCTTGACCCGCTCCGCAAGAGAATCTTCTACTTGTCCATGCCGGGCATGACCCCACCATAAAAGCACGTCAGTCTTCTCCAGCAAGGACTCGGGCACGCCCTGGTCGGCTTCATCCAAGTGGGCAACCGAAACGGACAGTTCATTGCCGGAATCAAAAGCTTTAAGCCCTTCGGCGATTGCGCCACGAATCTGCTGCGGATAAATCTCTTTGGGGGCGTGAGGTGGGTTTTCGTCCCAGATCAGGACGTTGATTGGTTGAGGCATACAGTCTCCATCCTACCGTTTCACAGCCTTGACTTCTGTCAAAATTCGACCATGAGCCAATTCGCTACCGCCTGGCGGCTTTCCCGAAGTCGATTCGTCGATGCTATTCAAGACCTTAACCAGGATCAACTGAATTGGCGACTGCATCTTGGAACGCTAACGCTGGGGGAGGCCGCGATGCACGTGGCAGGCGTCGAGGTGTCCTTCTCCTCCCAGTTAACAGGAGTGGAATTAGATCCTTTCCTAATCCGACTCCGCTCGGCAGCAACCGAAG
>DATFHI010000047.1:0-11509 GCA_035248525.1 Fimbriimonadaceae bacterium
CCAGCCAGTCTTCGGGGTTAAAGTCCTTAACCTCCGCCGCAATCTGCGTGGAGTAATCGCTGGGGTCCAAAAGGGAAATGCGCTCAACGGCGCTTTCACCAGCCAGCAACCGGGGCCAAAACTTTTCGACCCCCGTGCCCAAGGGCGTCACCGCCCCTACGCCGGTGATGACGACCCGTCCAGATGGAACGGGCCTCTCGCTCATCCCTGCTTCTTAGAGATGTAAGTTACGGCGTCACCCACCGTCTTGATTTCACCGACTTCCTCATCGGGAATATCAATTCCAAACTCATCTTCAAAAGCCATGACGAGTTCGACCACGTCGAGGGAATCCGCGCCCAGATCTTCGGTAAACGAAGCTCCTTCCACAACCTCTTCTTCCTTCACGCCAAGCTCTTCGACCGTGACCTTCTTTACTCGCTCAAGTGTGTCCGCTGACATGCTTGGAACGATACCACGATTACTGGGATTTAGGGCACTCATTTGGGCATCTTGACGAAGCACCCTGAAGACCGATCAGCGTCCATGCGGCCGGTCCCAATGAGAAGGCAAGACTATAGGAACAGTCCGCCGTCCACGGTCAAGCTTTGGCCGGTGATATAGGAAGCTTCCTTGGAGGCCAGGAACAGGATTGCCGGCGAGATATCTTCAGGTTTACCGAGTCGACCTGCTGGCGCGGTCTTTTCGACGTATTCCCGAAACTCTGCCGGCAGGTCGCCAGTCATATCCGTCTCGATGAAGCCTGGGGCGACAGCGTTGCAAGTAATCCCGCGCGATCCCAACTCTTTAGCGATCGCCATGGTCAGGCCGATTATTCCTGCTTTCGAGGCAGCGTAGTTTGCTTGACCCGCCCCTCCATGCAACCCAATGACGCTGCTAATATTGATGATTCGGCCATAACGGGCTTTCATCATCGGCTTCGCCGCTGCCCGAATCATGTTGAACGCGCCCTTGAGGTTGACTTGGATGACCCGATCCCAGTCCTCATCCTTCATGCGCAGGATTAAGGTGTCCTTCGTGATCCCGGCGTTGTTGACCACAACCTGGGGGATGCCCATTTGGCTTTGGACGGCATCCATTAAGGCTCCGACCGAAGCGGAATCCGCGACGTCGCAAGCGAATCCGACCGCGCCGTTGCCCAGCTCCCTCGCCGCCGACTCGGCGCCCGTGGCGGTTGTCGCCACGCAAGCGACTTTGGCTCCGTTGTTCGCGAACGCGCGCGCAATCTCTTTACCAATTCCGCGGCTTGCACCGGTCACGATCACGATCTGGTCGGAAAAATCCATCGCGCGCAGTTTACTTGCCGGAAAAATCTGCCCAGAGTCGCTCAAACTGCGCGACCAACCCCTCCAACGCCTTCATCCCGCCCTGCCAGAACTCAGGTGAATTCAGGTCGACGCCTACGGTCGCCATCAGCTCTTGCGGCGAGAGTGATCCGCCCAGCCTCAGAAGCTCGATATATTTGTCGGCGAAAGCGGGGCCTTCCGCCTTTGCTCGCTGGTAAAGCGAAAGCACCAAAAGTTCACCAAAGGAGTATGCGTAGACATAAAACGGCACTGCAATGAAGTGGCTCACGTAGCTCCACCAGATGCGATGCTGATCTCCAAGCTTTACGGAATTCCCAAACATCGCCTGGATCTCTTCTTGCCAAAGGTTTCCAAACTCTTCGGCGGTGAGTTCGCCTTCCGCGCGCCGAGTCTCGTGACAACGACGCTCAAAGGAATACATCGCCGCTTGCCTGAATACAGTCGCGAACACCCCTTCAATTTTCCCCGCGTAAAGGGCTAACTGATCCTTAGGAGTTGCTCCGGCAACTAACTTCTCAAAGACCAGCATCTCCCCGAACGTCGATGCCAATTCCGCCAAAGGTAGGGTGCCATGGAAATTGAAATAGCTCTGGGCGCGGCTCAGCGAAGCGTGAACTCCGTGGCCCAGTTCGTGAGCGAGCGTCATCACGTCGTCCGCCTTGTTGAGATAACTTTGAAGCATGACCGGATGCGTATCCGGCGTGTTGTATGAGCAGAATGCCCCTCCTCGCTTGCCCTTGCGCGGCTCGGCATCGATCCACTTCTTGTCAAAGAATTCTCGCGCGCGCCTTTCCATTTCCTCACTGAAGTGGCCAAAGGCATCCAGCACAATTCGCTTGGCTTCATTCCACTCCACTGGCTCTTCCGCTTCGAACAGGGGCGCATATCGATCGATGTGGGTCAGTTCCGGAAGCCCGAGAATTAAACGCTTGACATTGTAAAACCGCTCGACCAGACCATAATTTTCCCGGCAGGTCTTGACGACCAAGTCGACGGTTGTAGCTTCGAGCTCGTTGGCCAAGTGTCGACTCTGTTCGGGTGACTCGTACCGGCGTAGTCGGTCGCTGACTGCCTTATCCTGAATCAGGTTGTTGTAAGTGAAAACCAACACCCTCTCCATCTCCTTGAGTCCGGCGGTGAAGGCATCGGCGGCGGCCTGCCGAACTTCACGGATGGGATCGCGGAGCAAGTTGAGTACCTCCTCTTGCGAGACCTCCTCAGGTTCCGTTGCGCCCGGTCTTTTCAGGTGGTAAGTGTGGTTGGACGTGACTTCTTCGAACAGCCTCTCCCAAGCCCGATTGCCGGTGTTTGCCGTTTCTTCGAGGATGATCTCCTCTGGTTCGGTTAGTCGATGGTCGCTGAAGGTGCGGACAACCTGAATGTAATGTCGGAAGTTTGCAAGTTTCGGATCGGCGGCTAGGCGGTCGATGATCTCCGCAGGTGCGGACATCAGTTCCAGGTCGAAGAACATTAGCTTCACGCTCAGCTCGGTGCTCTTCTCCATCTGCTTTTGCATGAAGGCGCCAAGCTTGGGATCGCCGGTGTCTGCGGCAAACAGGAGATGCGCGAATCCGATTGGTTTGGCCGATTGCATCGCAATCTGCTCGTATTCGCTCAGCGCTTTGGCAAGAAAATTCGCGCTCAAGTCTGGAGAATCGATTTTTCCGCGAAATTCAGAGGCGAATTCGTCCGCTCTGCCCTGAACCCATTTCCAGGTTTCTTCGATCTTGGGATCATCGATTCCGGAAAACAAAGCGGAGAGGTCCCAACGAACTTGGGGCGGAGCAGGGGCAGCAGGCGCAGACATGGGTTTATTATGACGACCAAGGCAATCTGACGAGCGGAGCCTCAGGAAACCATCTTCAACGCCAATTCCGCAGTTTTCGTGATGGCGTCAGGGGGCCCGAGAATACGGTCCAACTCCTCGAAATCTTTCATCTGTTTGGCGCGAATTACCTCACCGAACAACAAGGAGTCGAGTTCCGCCCGAACTTGCTCAGGGCGCACGTTTTCGCCGGCAATCTCGGGAACGATTTCACGGTCCATCAGGATGTTGGGCAGGGATATAAACTTCGGACGCTTCATCCGGATCAGCTTGGCCTCACGAACCATCGCGGGCGACAGTTTGTACAGAACTACCATCGGGCATCGACAAAGCGCGGCTTCGAGGGTGGCTGTTCCGGAGCAAATGATTCCTGCCTTGGCCCGACTCAAGACACCATAGGTGTCTCCTACCGTGAACAGATCGTTCCGGTTAGGTGCGAGCCGACGCCACTCTTGGCGAAAAGCTTCCAAGTCGACACTGGGAGCGAGGGCGAATTCCAACGGAATTGTAAGCGCGCTTTTCGAAATTTGAATGGATTCACTTGAGCTCCGGGGTGAGTTATGCCCCTTCCAATCGCCTTCAGCGGAACCCACCGCCCGAGCGATCACCGGAAGGTTCATCTCCAATTCGTGCTTGCGGCTACCGGGCAAAACGGCAATGGACTCCTGCCGTTCACACTTTGCGTGGTCCTTCGCGATCAATTGCTTGATCGGATGACCAAACCAGTGCGCGCTTGCGCCCATCCTGTTCAATATGTCCGCCGACCATTCAAATGGGGTGACGATTTCGTCGGCGATCTCGGGAAGGTCTTTGCCCTGGCGGCCTCGCCGCCACGATCCCGGAGGCACAAAGTAAAGCACCTTCCAACCGAACTTCTTCGCGTAGCGGCAGAGGCGGATGTTGGCGTAGCCGAAGTCTATGGCAACCAGAAGCCCGGGTCTGCCCTGCCGCAAGTTGTGTTTCAGCTTATGGAGAGTCGTGAACACCTTCCAGAAAACTTTTGCCGCCTGAACGATGCTGATGGCCCCCCAGTGCGAGGAATCCGCGTACAGGTGCACCCCTTCGGCTTTCAGTTTTGGTCCTCCGATCCCTTCGAACGACAGTTGGGAAGTGTCGGACTGCGAAAGTTTTCGAATGGAAGAAATTAAGGCTGCGCCATAGGCGTCGCCGGAGGCTTCCCCGGCGGAGATGAATACTCGCATCGACCCCTTACGGCTGGTCGCCGCGTCCATTTTTGCCCTTGAATCTTCGCAATTCAAAGTCGATCAAATATTGGACTTCGTCCGTCATCGCCAACTCCCGACGAACCGTTTCGATGGCATTGGTTAAACCAAGTTGAGATTTGTACAGGAGCTTGCATGCCTTGTGAAGCGCCATGCGCCCGTCAGCGGAGATCCCGTATCGACGCAGGCCCACGGCGTTGATATCCCGAACTTCGCCCTCCCGTCCCTCGACAATCATAAAGGGTGGAACATCTCTTGCGATGCCGGACATACCGCCCACCATCGCGACTTTGCCTACGCGCACCCATTGGTGAAGTCCAACCATGCCGCCTAGGGTCGCAAGCTCTTCGATGGTGCAGTGCCCGGCGACGCCAACTCCATTCGCCATGGTCACTCCATCCTGGATCGTTACGTTATGTCCCAGGTGGACGAAGGCCATTAGGTAACAGTTATTGCCTACAGATGTGGCGAGTCCTTCTCCCGTCGCCCGGTGAATAGTCACGTATTCGCGAAAGAAGTTGTCGTCGCCTATATTGAGGAAGGTCGGCTCACCCTTATATTTGCGGTCTTGGGGATCCCCGCCAATGACCGAACCTTGGCCAAAGTAGTTTCTTTCGCCAACACTGGTTCCAGTCTTAATCGTTACGTGCGAATCGAGTCTGCAGCCCGAACCAAGGACGACGCCTGCTTCCACGTTGCAGAAAGGGCCGATCTCGACATCGGCGGCGATTTCCGCTTTGGGGTGGATAAACGACAGGGCGTCGATCTTTGGCAACTAGTCTTTACGCTCCAGCAATTTGAATGTCATTTCCATTTGGCAAGCCACCTCGCCATCCACGGTCCCAATTCCACGGATTCTTCCGATTGGTCCCCGCATCCATTCCAAATTCACTTCCGACCGGAGTTGATCGCCAGGCACGACGGGACGCTTGAACTTGACATTATCAATGGCGCCGATTACCGGAATCCGTCCCCGATGTTCCGGTTGGTGAAGGAGCATCAGACAACCGGCTTGGGCGAGCGCCTCGACGATGAGTACGCCCGGCATGATCGGCATATCTGGGTAGTGGCCAACGAAGAACGGCTCATTAATGGTCACATTCTTAATGCCGATGCAATGCTTTCCCGGTTCAATTTCCAAGATGCGGTCCACCAGGAGCATCGGATAACGATGGGGAAGGCTTTTGAGGATCTCTTCAATATTCAGCAAACGAACCGCCTTCAGCTTGTTAGAGAGATAGGGTACCCGTATGGCCAAGCCTTACCTAAGCTAGCCATACGGACCTGGAATTTAGGGATAAATGCCGCGCTTGATGGTGGCTTCGGCCACGCGCTTGACCCCAATGATATAGGCGGCAGTGCGCATATCCGTCTTGTGCGCCTTCATCGTTCCTTCCACCGCGGCGTAGCTGTGTCGCATGATTCGCGTGAGTTTGTTATTAACTTCATTCTCTTCCCAGAAGAAGTTTTGTAGGTCTTGAACCCACTCGAAGTAGCTGACAATCACTCCGCCGGCATTGGCGAGGACGTCTGGCACCACGTGAATTCCTTTGTCTGAAAGGATGTGGTCCGCGTCGGGGGTGCATGGACCGTTAGCGCCCTCAACCACGAGCTTGGCGCGAATCTTGTCCGCATTCTCTTTGGTGATTTGGGCGGAGATCGCGGCGGGAATCAAAATGTCGCAGGGCAGTTCGAGCAAGCCGGCGTTATCGATCGGCTGTGCGTCTTTGTACTCACGAATTCCCCCATCACGACCGCTGTACCGATGGACCAGTTCAGCTATGGGAAGTCCTTTCTCGTTGTAGATGCCACCCAAGGCGTCGCTGATTCCCACAATCGTGGCGCCAGATTCCTCGGCAAGTTGGGCAGCAACCGAACCTACGTTGCCGAAACCCTGAACGACCACTTTCGCCCCGTTCATGTTCATATTGAGGCTCTTGGCGGCCTCCTCAGCGGCAACTATTACACCTCTACCGGTCGCTTCTACACGCCCTTCCGATCCGCCCAGCTCGATCGGCTTACCGGTAACGCATCCGGGCACCGTGTGGCCAGTGTGCATGGACACCGTGTCCATGATCCAGGCCATGACCTGCGCGTTTGTACCAATGTCTGGAGCCGGGATATCGCTTCGCTCTCCGACCAGGATTCCAATATCGGAGATGTACCGGCGGGTGAGCTTCTCGAGTTCTCGCTTAGATAGCTGCTTGGTGTCGACCTTTACCGCGCCCTTTGCGCCGCCGTATGGGATGTTGGCGACCGCGCATTTCCAAGTCATCCACATGGCAAGCGCAGTGGTTTCTTCTACATCGACGTCCGGATGGTAGCGAATTCCGCCTTTGGTAGGGCCGCGGCTGGAGTTGTGGTGAACTCGGTAGCCTTCGTAGACGGCAACTTCGCCGTTATCCAAAACTACTGGGAAGTGGACGGTTAACTGCCGGATCGGTTGGGCCAAGACGGCGTGGAGACCTTCGTCCAAATCAAGATACTTGGCGGCTACGGCAAGCTGCTCGCGCGCCATCTGCAAAACGTTTACATGTTGGCTCATTCTTCGGTACCCGACTCTCTTCCCTGACCCTTTGAATGTGCAGGATGCTACGGTGCGAGAATCCTTCTCAGCAACGCGTGAACTGGCATCGCGAGGACGCCGTTGACCATCGCTGATCCTATTGTAGCTCCCACGAACATTGCGATTCCGGCAGGTGGGGCGAAAAACATCAGGATCAATTGACTGGCAATCGTGACCACTGCGGCATTGATGGCAGCCGTAACGATGTTCGAGTCTAAGCCCATCGTCCGACTCCAGGCATCGGCAAAGCCAGTAATGGTTCGGCTAAAGATGAACTGTGAGAGATTTGCTCCCGTAATCGAACCCGCCGCCAAGCCCGTGAAGAAACCAAGCATCGCCCCGCCGATACGGCTCGCGAACATACAAAGGCAGGCGAGCACAATCAACAAGAAGTCAGGCTGGGCGCCAAAAATGCTCATCTTTGGGGAGATCGACTGCTCGAGCACGGCGGCAATCCAAATGATCACCGCAGCGAAAATGATCCCCTTGGCGCCGCTCACTTGAGTACAACCACCTCTCGAACATTGCCCATGGAAACGTTGGGAAACACCTCGACCCGCTTGGATCCGGTAGTGCGATCGGTGTAAATCTGGCTGACCCTTCCAATCGGAACTCCCCGCGGAATCAGTCCACTGAATCCCCAAGTGGATACGAGATCCCCATTTTCGACCGGCAACGAGGCGTCGAGCGTGAGCACCAGAATAGAAGCATTTTCGCCCTTAATAATGCCGGGTGAGGGCGGGTTGCGACTGATTACCAACGCGCCGAGCTTCCGGTTAGGGTCTGAGAGCAGGCTCACTTGAGCCTCATTTCGCCCGATTGTCTGGATAGTCCCCACCAAGCCTTCTCCGGTCACGACCGCCTGACCCGGTTTGATGCCGTCCGTCTTGCTTAAGGAGATCGTGATTCGGTTTTCATCGGGAAAGTAACCAATCACCGTCGCCATAACTTTGTCTCGGCCAGGCAATACCGGCAATTCATCGATTGCCCGCATGCTGGCAATTTCCCGATTCAGGCGGTCAACCGTTTCCGCATATTGCCGAGCGACAATTTCCAGTTGCTTGAGGGCACGGTTCTGGGCCTTCAAGTCTGAGGCGTTAAACAGCCCACTAAAGAAATCCGACGTGGAATTTGATCCTTGGACCAGAGCGGAAGCCGCGGGATTTATGGTGGCCCGGATCGCAGTTGTCAGAGGATCGATTCGACCGGCCGCCCTTGCTGTACTCTGCATTCGCCCGAGTAGCGCTCCTATAACGCACAGAGCCAACAGGGCAAAGAAGTCGCGGCCGGAAGATTGCTTCACGTCTTGGAAGATTTTTCAAGCATTTTGCGGATCAGGGGACTTTCGTGAAGGCCCTCGACGACAATGCCAGTACCCTTTACCACGCAGCTCAAAGGATCCGGGGCGATATGGACGGGCATGAGCGTTTCCCGATGGATGAGTTCATCCAACCCTCGCAGAAGGGCTCCTCCACCGGCCAAGACGATACCGTGGTCCATTGCGTCGGCGGCAAGTTCGGGAGGCGTTGCTTCAAGAGTCAGTTTCACTGCCTCGACGATCGAGTTCAGCGGTTCCTGGATAGCCATTCTGACCTCTTCGCTGGAGATGGTCGCGCTGCGCGGCAATCCGGTAACGAGATCTCGCCCCTTCACTTGGATTTCCAGTTCCTGCTCCAAAGCGACGGCGCTTCCAATCTCAATCTTGGTCTGCTCCGCAGTGCGATCCCCGATGTACAAATTGTAAGCTCGGCGCACATAGGACGCAATCGCCTCGTCCAGCTCATCTCCTGCAACTCGGATGGAACGCGAATGTACGATTCCACCAAGGGAGATAACGGCGACTTCGGTAGTGCCGCCCCCAATGTCCACGATCATGGACCCACTTGGTTCATCTACCGGCATACCCGCGCCGAACGCCGCAGCCATGGGCTCTTCGATTACGTAAGCCTGGCTTGCGCCAGCGTTGCGCGACGCCTCGATTACCGCCCGTCGCTCAACTTCAGTAACTCCGCTTGGAATTCCAACCACCACGGTTTTCCGAACCAAGAATCGGTTGGAGACTTTACCGATGAAGTGTTGAAGCATCTTCTCGGTCTGGTCATAATCGGCGATTACCCCATCCTTCAGGGGCCTCGTGGCGACAATATTTGCGGGGGTCCGGCCTAACATTCGCTTGGCCTCTTCACCCACCGCGACGACTTTTCCATCGTCCTTGTTGATGGCGACGACGCTGGGTTCTCTCAAGAGAACGCCTCGGCCACCTACGTGGACAAGGGTATTTGCGGTGCCAAGGTCGATTCCGATATCGCGACCGAATCGGTTAAAAAAGCGGTTAAAAGCGTTCATTCGGTAGCTACTCTTCATCAATGTTGATCTCTCCCGTGTTCAGCCGTTTCGCGAGCGTTTCTTGAGAGATCGCAGACAAAATAATCGCCGAGTCCGAAGTAAAAATAACCGATTTCGTGCGCCGGCCCTGGGTCGCGTCGATCAAATTTCCCGACTTGCGGGTTGCTTGAACAAGACGACGCATCGGAGCGGATTCGCTGCTCACCATTGCAACGATCTTGTCAGTCATCACGAAATTATAAAACCCCACATTAAGGACCGCCGGGGTGGGCATGAAGAGTACTCCTAGGAATCGGATTAACCTAAGAGTGTGGCTGATTTACCAGGTATTAAGCAAGGAAAAGACCCTACTCGACCATGTTCGACTTTCCGCCAGCGCCAGCCGAAGGTGTACTGACGCCGGGCCTTCCACCCTTGTTGATAGCTCCGCCGCCGGACGCGCTTGGTCCACCGGTTCCCCCACTTGAGGAAGTGCTACCCAATGCATTGGCCATAACGACATCGCCCTGCGGTAGCGCAGGAGCAACAAGATTAACCTTCTCCGGAGCTGCGGGAGCAATTGGCTCGCGCTTCGTGCCGATGCAAACACCCATGATGATGAGGGCGAGCACGATGGCTACGATGGAGATGATGAGGTCGTTTTGGTTCTTCATGGCCGTTATCTGAATTGTAGACGCAAATTCGTCGGTTAAATGTTACACCTAATGGCGGAAGTGGCGAGCGCCCGTGAACATCATGGCGATCCCCAACTCGTTGGCGCGGGCGATTACATCCGGGTCTTTCTTACTTCCACCCGGTTGAACGATCGCCGTAATGCCTGCCGCGTGCGCGGTCTCCACACTGTCCGGGAAGGGGAAAAAAGCGTCGCTGGCGAGGCCGGCGCCTTTGGCCTTTTCGCCTGCTTGTTCGAGCGCAAGACGGACAGATTGAACGCGGTTCATTTGACCTGCCCCGACTCCCAAAAGTCTCGTTGCAGTTCCAACCACTATCGCATTCGACTTCACATGCGGGATGACCGACCAAAGAAACCGCAAGGAAGCCAATTCTTCGTCTGAAGGCGGACGGTCCGTTACCAGCTTCCAATCTAAACCAGGATCTTCGTCGGACTCTTGGACAATAGCTCCGCCGCGGATTGACTTAATGCTCAAGCTAGGTTCCCTGGGTGGAAGCGGAGCAGCCAAAAGCCGGACATCTTGACCCCAACCGGAGCGAGTCTTAAATATCTCCAGCGCTTCATTGGAAAATGAAGTGCCGATAACGACTTCCAAGAAATTGCCCTTTTCGGTCATCGCCAGCGCGGCGGATTCATCGATCTCTCCATGGAACGCGGCGATTCCACCGAATGCGGAGATCGGATCGCTTTCTCTGGCCAGTCGGTAACTGTCTCCCAAATCCGACCCTAGAGCAGCCCCACAGGGATTACCATGCTTGATAATCGCACACGCCCCAACAGGCAAATCCGCTGCGAGTTCCCACGCTCCGTCCCCGTCGTTCAGATTGTTGTAGCTCAACGCCTTTCCCCACAATTGCTCAGCTTGGGCAATCCCGGGCTGGGCCATGGGGTCTTGGTACAGTGCGCCCTTTTGGTGAGGATTCTCTCCGTATCGAAATGCAAGAGTTCGTCGCATGCCGATGGTAAGCGTCTCTGAGAGCTCATCTTCACCGGATGCCTTCGTGAGATATCGGGAGATCATCGAGTCGTAAAAGGCGGTGTGGCGAAAAGCCTTTGCCGCCAAGCGCTTGCGCAGATCAGACAAATCGGATCCGAGCGATTCAAGTACAACCGGATAATCCGCAGGGTCCACGACGACAGTCACATTGGCATGGTTTTTTGAAGCCGCGCGAATCATCGCTGGTCCGCCAATATCGATGGACTCGATCGCGTCTTCAATTCTGTGAGGTCCGTTTACGGTCTTTTCGAATGCGTACAAGTTCACGCATAAGAGGTCGATTGGGTAGATACCTGCAGCCTCCATCTCCGCTACATGTTGAGGCAGTCGACGATCGCCCAACAATCCACCATGAACCAGGGGATGTAGCGTTTTTAGCCGACCGTCCATCATTTCGGGAAAGCTTGTGACTTCAGAAACGTCCTTCACGCTCAGTCCTGCATCCCTCAACGCCTTTGCGGTACCGCCCGTGCTGATCAATTCGTATCCTCGCTCGACCAGGGCCCTGGCAAAGTCGACTATTCCGGTCTTATCAGTGACGGAGAGTAGTGCACGCTTCACGCTCCGCCCCC
>DATFHI010000048.1:0-5270 GCA_035248525.1 Fimbriimonadaceae bacterium
GTCTCCAAGCGTAGCGGTGCGACCTTATACAGGCGTCATGGCGGGCGTGAACGCTATTTACGACATATCCTTCACCGGAAAGCTCCGCGGTCGCAAGAACAGCGAAGTCTTTATGGGCCGACTGTCTCTCAACGATCCATCGAATCCAATTACATATCCGGAATCAACAGATGAAGTGTTGGCGCCGGATTCGGAAAGTGGATTGTTCCGCGCTCGCGGCGTGGATTGGCTGGTAGACGCGACTCATCCCGTGACATTGCAAATTCGGAATAACCTCGGCGCAGTTGCGGCGATCGAGACTCCTGGCTCGCGAAGATTGGATGCCAACACCGGTCTCATCGTGTTCGACACGACCCTCGGTGGAAAAGCGTATATCGCTCCCAAGATGGGAACGGTGCGGCTCACAACCGGACTTCCGCTCTCGACTCAGCAACTGATCCTGAGCTACACTCCGCGCTTCCTACGAGTGAGCGTCGGCACCACCGCGGGCTACTCTGGAGTATCGCAATTCCAAGATCTCCGATCCGATGGCGTGAGCTTCGGACCGGGCGGAGTGCCGGTTAATACCAAGTATTGGGCAAGGCCGAATAACTCCGGAATCGTGGCGGGCGACAATCCGCGCGTCCACCGATTCTTCTTGAGCTACAACCGAGCTGCGGCCGGAGCTGGCCAAGCGGCGAGGCCGTTCATGAAGACGATGCGATATGGCGTACAACTGCCGTACCAGATCTTCACCGACCAAAATGGAAATCTGCTTCGCGGTCCGGGTACTCCCAGTATCCAGGTCGCAGGCGCAAATGACTTCTTCCAGGTCGATCCGGTCAAGGGACGCGTTTACTTCAGCGGTGTGGACGAAGACGACGTGGTTACGATCACCTTCAACGGTGTGGACCAGTCGACGGGTCAGCCCACGGGTGTCGGGGGAAATCCGAACAACCCATTCGTGGTCCAAGCCCGCGTCACTCTAGTTTCGGAGATGGACGAGGGGCCGGTGCCGATCGAACAGGCGGTGAACGAGTCAAATCTGATCGCGTTCCCGGATCCGTTCGACAATCCGGCATTCCCACGACCAAACCTGATCTGGATGTTCTGGAGCAGCACGCGCGGCGGTTCGCCCGACCTGTATTTCCAGACAATTGCTCCGCGATTCGCGCCGCAGCCATCCGGAAACTAAAAACTTTAAAAAAGTTATTTGGCCAGGAATGTTAAGTTCCTGGCCTTTTTCTTGTACTCGCGAACACATTAGGCCTTTTGTCACGTCCCTTAAGCGTCGCAAAGTGGGAACCTAGCTTGTTGACATGCCGGGATTGGCTTTGATAAGATAGGCAGCGACCCTGGGAAGTGGGAAGTTCACCATATGGCTAAAAAGCTCACAAGTGTTCTTGGCATCGACATCGGTAGCCAGAAGATCAAAGTTGCCGAAGTGAGAGCACAGGGCAGAGATGCCGTTGTTTCTGCTATTGGCATTATCGATACGCCGGAGGGCGCAGTCGATCACACTGGCGTTTATAACAGCGACGCAGTTGGCACCGCCCTTAAACAAGTACTGATGGAATGCGGCGCTTCAGTTCCCCAAGCGGTGGTTTCCATCGCGGGCCAAGCTTCGGTTCTCGTCCGCACGCTGGAAGTTCCGCGAATGAATCCCGCTGAGCTCAAGGAGCACATGCAGTGGGAGATCAACCGAAACATCCCCTTTGCCGAGAGCACCGTTGTCAGCGATTTCAAGCCGCTGGCCGACGACGACCCGAACTCCACGAATATGGACGTGGTGATGGCGATTGCGCCTCAGTCCGCGGTGGACACCATGATCGCCTGTGTAAAGAAAGCGGGTCGAAACACTGCCGCCATCGACGTGGAGCCTTTGAGCCTCGCGCGCTCGGTTGTACAAAGCTACAACGACGCGTATGTTGGACAAACCATTTGCGTGGTGGAGATGGGCCACAAGACGACTTCTATCAACATCTACCGCGACGGAAAGCTTTTGATGCCACGACAAATCCCCGTCGGCGGCGAGATGTTCACCAAGGCGATTTCCGACGAGATGAATATTTCTATGTCGGAAGCTGAGCAGCTAAAGTTGGCGGAAGGGGTCATTCCCGAGGCTGCCGCGAACGCCGGCCCAGCGTTTGGCGGAGCTACTCAAGAATTTCAGGCATACAACCCATTTGCCGACGAAGACACACCGGGTGGCGCTCCTCCGGTTCCCAATCCATTTGCCGATGGCCCCGACGATGTTCCGGCTCCAGTTCCTGCCTCTCCCGTCCCGGCAGCGGGTGGAAATCGGATTTACAACGCCTTTGCGCCGGTCCTCGAAGAGTTTGTGGCTGAAGTCAGAAGGTCCATCGACTACTACCGCAGCCGAGGTGGAGAGATCGATCGAATCGTTCTCGCCGGTGGAGCTTCGAAGATGAAGGGCCTGGGCGCATTTTTGAAGGCAAGTTTGAATTTGGAGTGTGACAATTACGATCCGCTACGGCGTCTCAATATCACTGCCAAAAAGATAGCCCCTGGATTTTTAGAAGAGCACCGCCAAGAATTTGCGGTAGCTGTGGGCAATGGCCTCCACGTCCTTTTCGATTGAGACTCAAGCATGAAGCTAAATCTACTCCCGACATATGTTTCTAAAGGCAATCAGGCCAAGACGGCGACGGTCGTCAGCGTTCTGCTTGCTTTGCTTGGCGTTCTTGGCGCGGTTGGCATGATCTTTATCTCGAAAGATCAGCTGCAGAAAGCGCGCGAGGATGCTGAGTCGAAGATGGAGCAAGCGGCTCGCGCGGTGAAAGTTTCGCAGCAGGCCGACCAGGTGGTCAACGATGCTCAGATGATCATTCGGAACATCAATTTGGCCGATGCGATGATCAAGCACAACGATGCTTATCCCGATCTGTACCGCGACGTCAAACCGTATCTTCCCGGATTCTTCCGTGTTACGAGCATGTCGGCGGCTCCGATCGATGCCGCTACCAGTCGACTAACGGTATCCGGCACCGTGAAGACTTATCAGCAATATGCAGACCTGACGGTGGCGCTTTTTAGAATTCCGGGTGCCACATCGGTTGGGCGCGGTGGATACAACAACGTCGATCCGTATATTCCCGCGATCACCGACGTGGATCAGAACGGTCGACCGATTAAGCCTGGGCAGGCGCCCATTCCGGACAACCGATACGACCGACTCGCCTATTATCAAGGCCAGGCGTCCGTTCCATCGTTTACTGGTCAAGGTGGATTTGGTACCGCGGATAAGACGCAGTCCCGAGGAGCGATGCCCGGATATTCACTGGTGACGCTAACGGTAGATTTGCCGCGACCCTTGCAGACGCCTGATCCAAGATCCACGCTTACGGCTCAAGGTCCAGCTACCGCGACAACAACGCCTGGTACGACGATTCCGAACGGCGGAACTGCTCCGGTAGGTGGAGCTGTTCCCGGAGGCACTGTAGTCCGATAAGGTCAGAGATAAAGCATGAAGCTCAGTCCAATTACAATCATCTTAATCGGGGTCGCGATTCTGATCATGACCTTGTCTTATGGGTTCTTCCAGCATTGGATGCCTAATACGACGGAAGCCGGTTACTACAACAATTACGCAGCCCAGTTAGAAGAGGAAGGCAATAAGCTTCCTTTAGCGCAGGACCGACTTAAAAAGGCTGAAGAAATGGTTCGCACGAAGGCGGCTGAGTGGAGAGCCGTTGTCGCGACTCGAACTCCATTGCCGGATGTAAACGCCCGTGGCGTCAATTTGAACGTGGACGCTTGGCAGCTTACGGTGGATACTAAGAAATTCCGAGACAACATCCAGCGGGCCGTTAATGCCCAGCTGGTTAAAGGTGGCGTTAGGGTTGTTGGAAATGGACCCGAAATTCCCACCCCCACGGACTCGGCATCCGAGATTCTTGCCGGCTTCTATAACTATCCGGCGATTGCGTTCCCGGTCGTGATTTTCGACCTCGGCCAAGTGACCGTCGAAGGAACCGAAGCACAAATTTATGAGAATGTGCGGGCTTGGAAGTCCATGCCTCGATACCTGGCGGTAACGGATGGGTTGAGCATTACGGGCACGAGTCCAAAATTGCGTGGCACCTACAGTGTTTCCTTGGTCGGATTTATCCGTGGCAAGCAGATATTTCCACCGGTGCCCGATGGACCTGCCCCATCTTCCTCTGGTGGCGGCGGTGGAGCCGGTGGGGGCGGTGGAGCCGGAGGCAACCGGCCCGGAATTAGTACACCTGGCGGTGGTGGCGGATCAGGAGTTGGCGGAGGATTGGGAGCCACTCCTACCGGTCCGCGACCAGGAGCTGGAGCTGGAGGAGGCTAGTCGCAAATAGAAATTTCCTATTGCGTATCAGCTAGTGAACCAAAATGATGGTTAGGACAGACTTGAAAATAAAGATGCGAAGAATTGCTACTGGAACGATGGTATTGGCGACAGCGTTGGCGATCGTCGGATGCCAAGAGTCGCAGCCTCCTTTGACCGCGCCAGTAGTTACCTTGCCGCCCAACAATTTCGATCCTGGGGTCGATGCAGGTTGGAAAGGCGTGCAGATGGGCCCACCAACTCTCGTGGCAGAGTTGAAGACGCGAAATAGCGGCAATCATGGCCAAAGCTTTGCTCCGCGCCGAGATCCGTTCGCACTTTTGCCCGAAGAGCGGGGCTTTGAGCTTTCGCAAAGTTCGGAAAGGCTTTTGGCGGAATCTGGTGGATTTAGATTCGACTTCGAGCCGCCCGTCGAATCGGCTCCGGTCGAGGTTGTAGAGCCACAACCCTATCGCCGACTTGCCGGCGTGATTGTTGGAGAGTCTGTTTTGGCCCTCATCGATATGGGCGACGGCCGCCTCGAGATTATTCGTCCGGGTCAAAGAATTCCGAACAGCGAGTGGACCGTAGTTTCAATCGACGAGGACAAGGCTATCCTGAGACGTAGCGGAAATAAACTTCCGCGGCAGATCATCGTGCGGCTAGAAAGCCCACCCTTCAATCCAAATCAGGGCACGGGAGGTGGTGGAACCACCCAACCTGGAACAACTCAACCAGGTTCTGGCCGTCCCGGATCAGGTACCGGTCCGCAAGGTACTGGGCCAGGACAGGGTATTCCCCCTGGAGGCTAGTTCCAGAGAATAGTTTTAGTCTGTGTTTCGTATAATAAAGGTAACTAAAGAGGAAATTGAACATCAGAGAGATCGGAGGTCTTCGATGAAGAGAAGAATTTCATTGACACTAGGAGCGCTGCTGGCGATTGGTATGCTTGCCGGCGCACCGACGAAGTCGT
>DATFHI010000049.1:0-6094 GCA_035248525.1 Fimbriimonadaceae bacterium
ATTTCCCCTCCAATGAGATCTGTATTTGTAGTACGACAACTCTTCTATCAGTGGCAAAGCACGCCGACCTTTGGATTTCTATGGTAACTCTAATTTTATTAGCAGTCTAAGTATGTGACTACTTTTCAAAAAGTCCTATCCCGTGATATAAAGCGATTGCCGACCCGTAGAAATAAACAGATGGAATGGAAAGATTGTTGCCCCCGAACGCTCGTAAAAGGCGTTGGCTTGATTCAGGAGAAGTGGACTCTGCTGATCATTTCCCACTTGCTGAATGAGCCTTGCGGGTTCAACGAACTAGCCCGCAAAACGGAAGGGGTAAGCGCCACCACTTTATCCCAGCGCCTTAGCGCGCTCGAAGAGGAAGGCCTCGTCAAAAAGACAATCCATTCGACGATGCCGCCCCGGACGAGCTACGAACTAACTCCTGCCGGTCGCGGACTGGCTCCCGTTTTAGTGGCGATCGAGAATTGGAGCCGAGATTTCTTGGTGGATAAGGACTAAATCAGTCGGCTCAAGGCGTCTCGAAAGCTCGGCGGACGCTGCACCACGTATCGGACATCCCCGTACCCTTCAACTAACAACCGAGCGGCGATTGCCTGACCTTCTTCCGCCCGAATCCGCAACCCATCGGGGATTTCCTGGACCGAAATCTGAAATGGTTCAACCAAAGCGCGTACGCCCGGTTGGTTTTCCGTTACGACTTCAAATTCCGTTTCGACTTGGGTGCGGCGAAGCTCCTCGGGTGAACCTGAAAAGGCGATCTGCTGGTCTTTCAGTACGATCACTTGATCTGCTCTTTCCCCTATATCCGGCCGCGCCGTCGAATAAACCAGCACCCGTTCATCGGTCAGACGCTGTCGGAGGAATGACCATAGGCTCTCCAAAATCGAGATGTCCAACAAGTCGAATCCATGGTCAGTGCAAATGACTTTTGAGGACTCCAACAGGGCAGGTATGAAGTGAACGGCGTTTTGATGGCCAGCGCCAAGGGATGCGCATGATTTCTGCCTGATATCCCAAAGTCCAAGAGCGCTGATCGCCTCAGTGAAGAGTTGCAACGAGCCCTTCCCCAAGATTCGCCGAGCAACAGAAGTAGGCGTTTCTCTCCGAGACCACTCCGAATCTCCAACGAATATTCCTTCGCCCGGGATGGTTATCTTGCCCCGAGCCACCGACGCTTGTCCGAGAATCGAACGGAGCAGCTTGGTTTTGCCCGAATTTGCCGCTCCCATGATGGCGACGGTCGAGCCCGTTGGCACCCTCAATGCTAATGTTGGGCCAGATTTGACCAAGGACACGTGATCAAAAACCAATTCGGAATCTGCTCTTTGGGCCAACCGTCGGAGCATGTTCAGACTGGAAGGACGAGAAGCGAACGGTCGCTATGCGTCAGGACTTCGACTCCGTCGCTAGTGACCACGACGTCGTCTTCGATTCGCACGCCGCCAAATCCTGGAATGTAGACGCCCGGCTCAACGGTCCAGACTTGGCCCGGTTCCAGTACGTCGGCGCTTGTCGCGTTCATCCGCCCCGAATCGTGGACCAGCGATCCCAGTCCATGGCCGAGTCCATGTCCGAAGTATTGGGCCAGTCCAATCTCATCCAGAATGGTCCGAGCGAGAGCATCGACTTCCGAAGCCTTCACCCCTGGTCGCATCATCTGAATTGCGGATTGCTCCGCTCGAAGCACCTGTGCGTAAATCTCACGATGACGATCAGTTGCTTCGGCAACTACTACTGTTCGAGTAATGTCCGAACAGTATCCGTCTACCTTGGCGCCGAAGTCCATGGTGACGAAATCGCCCGCTTCGAGCTTCTTCTCGCTCGCCCTTCCGTGCGGGCGCGCGCTGCGCTCGCCGCTGACGACGATGGGCTCGAATGCGAGTTCATAACCAGATCGTCGGATAAAGAACTCGATATCGAGGCTTATGTCCCACTCAGACACGCCGGGTTGAATCATTCGCTGAACGTGGGCAAAACAGGCGTCAGCCACGCCACAAGCTCGTCGGATCGCGTCCACTTCAGCCGCGGACTTGACCATTCTAAGCTTCGAGATGAAGTCGGGAGCCGGAACCAATTCGACTGCGCCCAACTTGCCTCTCCACCGGTCAAAGTTAGCGAAGGTAACGGAGGTCGCTTCAAATCCAAGCTTTGTTATGCCGAGGTTGCTTACTTGCTCAGCGAGGAAGTCGTCCAATGTTACCGGGCTCTGGAACCAGGCATTCGGCATCTCCTTGACTTGTTCGCCAACTTGGATGGCATAGCGACTGTCCGTCATGAAAAGCGCATCGCTCGCGGTGACAATCACATATCCGAAGGATCCCGTGAAACCAGTAACCCATTTCACGCTGGCGATGTCGCTGACCAGCATGGCGGGAATATTGGCCTCAGACATGGCGGCTCGGAGTCGCGATAAATTGGACATTTAAACTACCTCTCGTTCTACGTTCTGAATCGCTTGGAGGGCCATGATGTACCCAAATCCCCCGAAGCCGACGACCTGACCCAAGCTGATGGGAGCAATCACTGAGTGACGTCGAAACTCCTCCCGGGCATGCACGTTGCTCAAATGCACCTCGATCACCGGCAATCGAACGCTGACCAGGGCGTCCCGCAAGGCAATTGAATAATGGGTTAAACCACCCGGATTAATGACGATTGCATCCGCCCATTTCCGATGTTCCTGGATGGTATCGATCAAGGTTCCTTCGGAGTTTGATTGGAGAATCCTGATCTCCATCCCCATCTTATCGCCGGCGGCTTTGATTTCCGCGTCGATGTCAGCCAACGGCTTCTTCCCGTAAACGTCCGGCTCACGAAAGCCGGTCATGTTTAGGTTCGGACCGTGGAGAACGAGGACCTTGAGGGGATTAGGGTTCATTTTGCTTAGCCTTGTATTCCTCTGGAGAAAGTGCTTCTTCGGGGAGCAAATGGGGAATGCCGTCGATCACCCGATATGCGTGGCCACGCAGAGTGCAAATCAAAAAGGCGCCTTCCTCGCGGAGCGGTGGCCTTTCATCGCAAACCGGGCAGGCGAGAATTTTCAATAATTCCGGATCGATCAAGCCATGACTTCCCGATAGACGTCTGCCGTTTCGCGCGCCGAATCTATCCAATCAAACATTTTGACTCGTTCGAATCCGCGTCGTCGCAGTTCGTGGAGCTTACTCGAATCAGACAGCAAATTCCGGATGGTTTGATTCCAGTGTTGAGGCTCCCATGTAGGCTCGATTTCAGCGGCATCTCCGGCCACTTCAGGTAGGGCGCCACCGGAGCTACAGAGCACGGGGCATCCACACGCAAAGGCCTCGATAACCGGAATGCCAAACCCTTCGTGCCGGCTCGGCGCCACGTAAAGTTGAGCCTGTGAATAAAGGGCGCAAAGTTCGTCGTTGCTCACATAGCCAACGGACTTCACATGAGAACCGGTGTTGGCGTCGCCCCAGCCGGATTTGCCCGTCAGGACTAGGTCCATGTCCTCCAGGCTGCGGGTTGCATCAATAGCCAACTCCATATTCTTCCTTGGCCACCGGGTGCCTACGGTTAGCAAGTACGGCCTTGCCAAACCGAGTTTGTTCAAGATTTGTTCAGGATGATCGGGGATATGGATCCAAGGTGGAAGGCCGTTGTAAATCGCGGCGATTTTGTCCGCGGGGATTTTTAAGTACTTTTCGATCTCTGCCGCGCCGGTTTTGGAAACGGCGATGACTTTTCGAGCTCTTCGGGCGGAGCCAGGAACAGTTCGATTCAGGATCATCCGATCCTTGGGCTGGAACCATTCGGGTCCAATGAGGAAGGACACGTCGTGGATGGTAGTGATCCCACGGTTACCCGCCAATGGGCTCAGGCTGTACTGCGTATGAATTGCGGTTGCTCTCTGCCGGCGAGCGGCCAGAGGAAAAGCGACGTAGCTCCACCATCTCGATGATCTCGCGGGAATCTTTATCCATGAGAAATTTGGAGATTTGGGAATGTCTGAAGGAGCGTCGGCGTTAGAGAAGAGCAGAACTCGAAAATCCAAGTGGAGATTTGAGAGTCCGTAAAGCAGACCTGACCAATAGCTGGAGTCGCCCGTACTTGTGCCACCCGCGAGTCGTGCGTCGATAGCGACAGTAGGCAGGTTCAAAGTGGACCGTCCTTTGGCCTAATTCCTGCTACCATATTAACATCCTAACCGAATTGATCACCCAATCCGCAAGGAGCCATTATTCATGAAGAAGCGCAAACCACCGATCGTTCTGGCGACATGTCTAGTACTCATGCTCGTCGCGGTCGCCATTCTATACCGACCCCACTCCGACACGGAGGAGCAGGTTGCTCCACCACCTTCGGCTGAGCAAGGCGAGCGACCGGCGGTAAGCACAAATGACGTTGCAAGCATGGCCAGTGGAGCCATGAAAGCGACGGCGGAGGGCGGTCCCAAGCGCCCTGGCATGCCCGGGGAAGAGAGCGGCCCATCGATCCAGCTTCACAAGGTTCAGCCGACCAAACCGAAGCCAAATGAATCTTCGACCTCCACCCAGTGGTACACCGACCAGACGCGTAAATAACGATTAATTTATTGGCGGCAAGACAAGTGTTTTGCCGCCATCCAAAACTCTCCGAAAGGCGACGCCGTAGGCTTCATCAAGTTCACTACTTGTTAAGATCTGCTCGGTCAGGCCCTGTAGGCTGACCTGGCCTCCCCAGAGCAACGCAGTTCTCTGCGCCATTGCGCCCACCAGGTTCAAATCGTGCATGGCTGCGACGACGGTTTTGCCCAAATTCTGGAGTTCCTTTACCAAGCGCACCAGATCCAATTGGTGAGTAATGTCCAAGTGCGTGGTTGGCTCATCTAGAAGAATGACTGGCGTATCTTGGGCTAAGGCACGGGCGACCAAAACTCGCTGACGCTCGCCGCCACTCAACTCGTTGATTGGACGATCGCGAAGTTCCCAACTGTCGGTGAACCGCATCGCCTTCTCTGCCGCGTCGCGGTCTTCCGAAGTGTCGCGAATTCCGGGACTCATCGGCAACCTGCCCATAAGAACAATCTCGCCGGCGGTGAATCGGTAAGCGATTTGTTCCGATTGTGGTACTACGGCGATTCTTTGGGCAGTATCGAGAATGCTGAGATCGAGCAAACTCCGACTACCCAAAAATACGCTTCCGTGAAACGGCTTTAATTCGCCGCTCAATGTCTTTAGCAACGTGGATTTGCCCGAGCCATTTGGGCCGATGATCGCGGTTGTCGTGCCGGGGGCGAATTCAAGATCGACATCTTGCAGAACAGGCGCAGTGCCGTATCCGCACGCAAGTCCCTTGCAACTGAGCGCGCTACTGGAGTCCTTCATCCAAAACCCCGTTGCTAAAGACGCGGAAGAGCGCGGCATATTCACCGTTTTGCTCCATCAGGTCCTTGTGCGCACCCTGCTCGACGACTTCCCCTCGCCGCAAATATAGAATCCGGTCGGCGCGGGCGGCAGTTGTCAGTCGGTGGGCGATGAACAGCGTCGTGCGCTGCGTCATAACCTCTTCCAAAGCCTTCGTCACGGCTCTTTCGCTACCAGCATCCAACGCCGACGTCGCCTCGTCCAAAAGGAGCAAGGTCGGCTTTCGCACTAAAGCTCGGGCAATGGCGACCCGCTGGCGCTCGCCTCCACTCAGTCCAACGCCTTGTTCGCCAATGACCGCGTCGTATCGCGCCGGCAGGTAGTCGACAAAAGCGTTGGCATGAGCGGCAACGGCCGCCTCTTCCACTTCCGCTTCGGTTGCTTCAGGCTTTCCAATCTGAATGTTTTCTGAAATGGTGCCCGCGAACAGAAACGTTTGTTGCGGCACGACCCCGATTTGGTTTCTAAGCCACTCAGTGTCCAATTCGCGAATGTCCACGCCATCAAATGTGATTGTTCCTTCCGTGGGATCATAGAACCGCAAGAGCAGGTCGGCAATGGTACTTTTCCCCGCGCCACTCGGACCGACCAACGCCAAGCTCGTGCCAGCCGCCAACTGGAAACTGACGTTTCGCAGTGCTTCGGTTCCGTCATCGTATCGAAAGGTGACATTCTTAAACTCAACTTGTCCGGTGGGATTCTGCAAGGTGCGCAAGTTT
>DATFHI010000050.1:0-3748 GCA_035248525.1 Fimbriimonadaceae bacterium
TGGATGAGCCGACCAACCACCTGGACATGGCATCGCGGGAGGCGCTAGCGGAGATTCTGAACGACTACAAGGGAACGCTCATTTTGATCAGCCATGACCGGTGGCTGCTGGGGCAGGTCACGGATCACGTTCTCGACGTGCGGAAATCTGGGTGCAAGCAGTATCCGGGGTCGTACGACGAATATCGGGCAGGAAAGAAGCCGGAGGCTCCGGCCAAGCAGATTGCGCCGTCGCAAAAGACCGCCGATGCGCCGGAACTTAGTCCACGCGAGTTGAGTAAGGAGATTACGCGGCTGGAGAGAGTCGTGGCGGAGTTGGAAGCGGATATCGGCGATCAGGAACGGGAGATCAAGGCGATCGAGGAGCAGTTGGCGGGCGTCGATCCGAGGGCCGACATCATTGGTCTGACCCACGAACACACGGCGGCTCAGGAGCGGCTGGCGGGGATTATGTCGGCTTGGGAAGAGAACACGTTGAAGTTGGAAGAGCTCTCCGCGAAACGGGGATGAGGATGCGGAAAACCGCGATTTGAACCAAGATTGAATTGTGCCGTCTAAGGAATTGCTATGAGGTTTGAGAACTATCCAAGCGCCTCTGAAGTTGTGCGAAATCTCGAGCAGATTCGGGTTCGCCACGAAGTGTTGGTTACCGATGGACGGTTTCGAATCGTCAGGTTCCAGGCACCGTTCTTCGATGGGCGCGAATATTGGGTGGTGAATGAGAAGGGGTTTATGTGGGAACCCGCCGACAGTTGGCACCAGGCCCTCACTTATCTTGAAACCCAGGAAGCGAAGGACTATCAGGCAGAGGAGCCGGTCGTAGCCTGCTGATTCCCATTCGGGCCCATTCCAACGGGTCCCTGGCCATCTTGTGCCATAATGAACGCTTCGGAGGCATCGAAAAAGTTTGATCTACGTAACTGTCCAGCCCAATGAAAGCATCGACTCGGCGTTGAAGCGCTTCAATATGAAGCTTCAACAGAGTGGCCTGCTGCGCGAACTTAAGGAGCACAGCCACTATGAGAAGCCGAGCGAAAAGCGCCGCCGCATGAAGCGACGCCGCGCCTCCCGAAACTAGTCCAGTTAGCCTCGATCGGTATGGCGGAGAACGATCTCCGACATTCCTATGGAACCTGCAAACAAACGGACTCTCTCTATCGTTAACCGTTCCGGGCGCCGAGTTTCCGGCGTCCGACTCAGGCACGCCGTGCGGACGGTATTCGCCCAGCACGGGGCGAGGAATGGGGAAGTGTCCATCCTACTCACCAGCGACGAAGAGATCGCGGATCTTAATCGGCGCTTTCGCAATCTGGATGAGCCGACCGACGTCCTGACTTTCCCTTCAGGCAGCCCACTGGTGTTGGGCGATGTTGCCATTTCCGTACCTTATGCCGAGCGGCAAGCTCAGGCACGCGGAATCCCTTTGGAAAATGAACTCGTCTACTTGACGATCCATGGCGCACTGCACCTACTTGGCTTCGACGATGAAACCGAGCAAGATAGAAGGGTGATGATGTCGGAGATGGCCCGAACCGCGGAAGCGATGGGGTTGAAGGCCGATGCGGAGTGGCATTCTCTGCTGCACGAGGGCGTCAAGTGAGCCTGAACCGCAAGCGAGATTTGGTCGGGCCGTTCCGCGTTGCGCTGGGCGGGTTGGTATATACATTCCGAACCCAGCGGCACATGAGGTTCCACCTGTATGTGGTTCTGATCGTGGTGATGCTTGGCATCCTGGTCAACCTGCAGTTGCGCGAAATGCTCGTCCTGCTGTTCACGATTTCCTTGGTATTGGTCGCGGAAATGTTTAATAGCGCGATCGAAGCGACGGTCGATTTGGTCAGCCCCAACTACAATCCGATGGCGAAATTCGCCAAGGATATCGCGGCAGGCGCGGTTCTGATTACCACCATCATCGCATTGGCGGTGGGCGGACTACTGATTCTGGGCGACAACCGCTGGGAGCAGTTGAAGATCAATCTGACTTCCGATGCGCCGGGTTTGCCCTTCGTGGGTCGGATGGTGTTGGGCGGAATTGTCGTCTTTACGGTTGTGGTGATTGGAAAGGGCCTGGGGCAACGAGGGCGGGTGCTTCATGGCGGATTGGTGAGCGGACACGCGGCGTTCGCCTTTCTGTTGGCGACCAGCGCCATGTTCCTCACTGAGAATGCTTTGGCGACCGGAATCGCCTTCCTGCTCGCGGGATTGGTTGCGCAGAGTCGATGGGAAGCGAAGATCCACACCGTAATCGAATTGTGCTTGGGGGCGGCGGTGGGCGTCGTGACCGGGCTGTTGATTTTTGGATTGTTGCCAAAATAGGAATCGTACGAAAGCATGAAGGATCAACCTCCCGAACGTGACCGGCAAAGCGATTTTTCGCGGCGCCGTATCGAAGCAAATTTCGCCCTGGTGTTGGTATCGGCCCTCACGATCTTGTTCCTCGTGGGCTATCAGAATAATGAGTTCGCCCAGCAGCTTGGGCAATCTTCCTTCTTGCCGCCGGCCGGTTGGACCCCCCTGCTCGGGGTTATGGCATTCATCATTCTCAATGCGATTTATGTGGCGGGAGAGACTTCGGTGGAGTTGCTGAAGCCGGTGCACATCAAGCTTGCCCGGGAGGACCAACCGCAAGACGCCAAGCGGATCCAGGCAATCCTGGATCGCAAGTCCAAATTCGTCGCGGCATGCACTTTGGCGAGCGATTTTTGCCGGGTGGCGATGATTTTCGTCGCGCTGTTTCTGGCGCCGGGATTGTCGAATTGGCTGGCGGAGCGGTTGGGGCGCGAGGCCGACGGCTCCATGTTCATCTGGTCGCTGATTTTAGTTGTGCTTCCCATTGCTCTGCTCAACCTGATGTTTGAGTTGGTGCCCAAGAGCTATGCATCCTTGAGCCCGCACCGCGTCGCGATTCGGCTCTACAATGTCATCCGCTGGACCTCGGCGATCCTGTCGCCGCTTGCCTCGCTCCTTGCGTCCGTAGCCGGGCTGCTTACCGCGCGCTTTGGCGGTCGCGCCAGCTTCACCATGGCGAACCAGGCCGAAGAGGAGATAAAAAATCTGGTGGAGACTGCCCAAGAGACGGGCGAGATCGAAGTCGAGGAGAAGGAACTCTTACATTCGGTCTTCGAGTTCAGCGACACGGTGGCGAGGGAAGTCATGACCCCGCGAGTGGATTTGGAGGCGATGCGAGTGACGAGCGATCCCATGGAGTTGGTCGAGTTGATCAAGAAGACCGGAAAGTCGCGCATTCCGCTCTATGAAGAAACGGATGACCAGATCATCGGTATCGTCCACGCCAAGGACCTCTTGATGGCGGTGCTGAAGACGGATCGACCGAGCCTGCGGAAGATCATGCGGCCGGCGATATTCGTACCGGAAAACAAGTCGCTAAATGAATTGCTACGCGAGATGCGCCAGAGCCGAAGCGAGATGGCGATCGTTCAAGACGAGTTTGGCGGTACTTCCGGAATTGTGACCACCGAAGACATCGTGGAAGAGCTCGTCGGCGAGATAGTGGACGAGTACGACGTAGAGGAGCCGGAGATCGTGAATGTCGATGGAGACTGCTACCTCGTTCACGGAAAGGTCCACGTGGACGACGTCAATGACGCCCTGGGGAGCGAACTCGTAAGTGAGGAATTCGACACCATCGGCGGATACGTCTTTGGGGTCTTCGGCCGGCAGCCCAAGCGAGAAGAGAAAGTTGAATCGGATGGACTCAGATTTACGGTTGTGGAAGCCGACGGCCGCAA